>NZ_JBNRIK010000026.1:54225-83666 GCF_053557975.1 Pseudomonas sp. XP2 | reverse complement strand
GTCGTTCCGATGTCGCTGGAAGTGGGGCGCATTATAAGGGGATTCAGAAGGGCGTCAACCTTTAATTTCAAGAAACCCTGATATTGCTGAAAAACAAAGCGGGGAGGCCTTTCGGCCTCCCCGCGTTATTGACCTACCTTAAAGGCTAGGGAATGCAAACTGCGACGCTTCATGGCTGGAACGCTGCGGCCAGCGCTGGGTAATCGCTTTGCGACGGGTATAGAAGCGCACCCCATCCGGCCCATAAGCATGCAGATCACCGAACAGCGAACGCTTCCAGCCGCCAAAGCTGTGATAGGCCACCGGGACCGGCAGCGGCACGTTTACACCGACCATGCCCACTTCGATCTCGTCGCAGAACAGGCGCGCCGCTTCACCGTCACGGGTAAAGATGCAGGTACCGTTGCCATACTCGTGATCATTGATCAGCTGCATGGCCTGCTCCAGGCTGTTCACACGCACTACACACAGCACCGGGCCAAAGATCTCTTCTTTATAGATGCGCATCTGCGGGGTCACCTTGTCGAACAGGGTGCCACCCACGAAGTAGCCATCTTCATTGCCGGCCACACGCAAACCACGGCCATCTACCACCAGCTTGGCACCAGCAGCAACACCGTCATCGATATAACCCACTACCTTGTCACGGGCAGCAGCAGTCACCAGAGGGCCCATGTCCAGGCCACACGAGGTGCCGGCACCAATCTTCAGTGCCTTGATCTGCGGCTCCAGTTTGGCAATCAGGGCATCGGCCACCTGATCGCCCACGCAGACCGCCACCGAAATAGCCATGCAACGCTCGCCGCACGAACCGTAGGCGGCACCCATCAGTGCGCTGACGGCGTTGTCCAGGTCGGCATCCGGCATCAGTACTGCGTGGTTCTTCGCGCCACCCAAGGCTTGTACGCGCTTGCCGCGCTTGGTGCCTTCGGCATAGATGTATTCGGCGATCGGCGTTGAACCGACGAAGCTCAGTGCTTTTACTTCAGGCGCTTCGATCAGCGCATCCACCGCTTCCTTGTCGCCGTGCACCACGTTCAGGATGCCCTTCGGCAGGCCGGCTTCCAGCAGCAGCTGGGCGATGTACAGGGTCGAGCTCGGGTCACGCTCGGAAGGCTTGAGGATGAAAGCGTTGCCGCAGGCGATAGCCAGGGGGTACATCCACAGCGGCACCATGGCCGGGAAGTTGAACGGGGTGATGCCAGCGACCACGCCCAACGGCTGGAAGTCGGACCAGGCATCGATGTTCGGGCCGACGTTGCGGCTGTACTCGCCCTTCAACACTTCTGGTGCTGCGCAGGCGAACTCAACGTTCTCGATACCGCGCTTCAGTTCGCCGGCTGCGTCTTCCAGGGTCTTGCCATGCTCTTCGCTGATCATCTGCGAAATCTTGGCTTCGTTCTGCTCCAGCAATTGCTTGAAGCGGAACATCACCTGGGCGCGCTTGGCCGGCGGGGTGTTGCGCCAGGCCGGGAAGGCCGCTTTGGCGGAGTCGATCGCTTCTTGCACGGTCGCGCGGCTGGCCAATTCAACCTTGCGCACAGCCTGGCCGGTGGACGGGTTGAAGACATCGGCGGTGCGCTCACCCTTGGAAACCAGCTCGCCATGGATCAGGTGCTGAACAATGCTCATGCAAAACTCCAGATAAAGAAGGTAAATGCAGGCGCGGGACACGTGCACGCGCCTGGCATCAAAATCGGAAAGATCAGTCGATCAGGTTCAGGTTTTCGCCAACGGCGTCGAACAGGCGATCCAGTTGCTGCGGCGTGGTGTTGAATGTTGGGCCGAACTGCAAGGTGTCGCCACCGAAGCGTACATAGAAGCCTGCCTTCCACAACTTCATCGCCACTTCGTAAGGGCGGACAATGGCATCACCGTCACGGGCGGCGATCTGAATGGCGCCGGCCAAGCCGTAGTTACGGATATCAACGACGTTTTTGGTGCCTTTCACGCCGTGCAGCAGCTTCTCGAAGTGCGGCGCCAGCTCGGCGGCGGACTGCACCAGGTTTTCCTTCTGCAACAGGTCCAGCGCGGCGATACCGGCGGCGCAGGCTACCGGGTGAGCCGAATAGGTGTAGCCGTGCGGGAATTCTACGGCGTATTCAGGGGTCGGCTGGTTCATGAAAGTCTGATAGATCTCGCTGCTGGCAATCACCGCGCCCATCGGGATGGCGCCGTTGGTTACCTGCTTGGCGATGCACATCAGGTCCGGGGTCACGCCGAACGCTTCGGCGCCGGTCATCGCCCCCATGCGGCCGAAGCCGGTGATCACTTCGTCGAAGATCAGCAGGATGTTGTGCTGGGTGCAGATTTCACGCAGGCGCTTCAGGTACCCCTTCGGCGGCGGCAGTACACCGGCCGAGCCGGCCAGCGGCTCAACGATCACCGCAGCGATGTTGGAGGCATCGTGCAGCTCGATCAGCTTGAGCATTTCGTCCGCCAGGGCAATACCGCCCTCTTCTGGCAGCCCCTTGGAGAAGGCGTTCACCGGCAGTACGGTGTGAGGCAGGTGGTCGACATCAAGCAACTGGCCGAACATCTTGCGGTTACCGTTGACGCCACCCAGGCTGGTACCAGCGATGTTCACGCCGTGATAGCCACGGGCACGGCCAATGATCTTGGTCTTGGTCGCCTGGCCTTTCAGGCGCCAGTAGGCACGGACCATCTTCAGCGCGGTATCGGCGCACTCGGAACCGGAGTTGGTATAAAAGACGTGATTCAGTTCACCAGGGGTCAGCTGGGTGATCTTCTCGGCCAGCTGGAACGACAGCGGGTGGCCAAACTGAAACGCCGGAGAGTAATCCAGAGTACTCAGCTGGCGGGTCACCGCGTCGGTGATTTCCTTGCGGGTGTGCCCGGCGCCGCAGGTCCACAGACCCGACAGGGCATCAAAGATCTTGCGCCCTTGGTCATCGACCAGATAGTTGCCTTCGGCCGCCACGATCAACCGTGGGTCACGGTGGAAGTTGCGGTTGGCGGTGTAGGGCATCCAGTGGGCATCCAGCTTGAGCTGGCTGGCGATACCGACGGTAGCGGTTTCGGGCATGTTCATCGGCGGTTCCTCGAAAGACGATTAGGCAACGATGGATGTTGTTGCAGCTAAATTGGCACGGCGATAAAGTCCGAAAAAGCCAACATTTCTAATCTTCAGACAGGCCGTGACTAAACTGATGAGCCGACGCCCCGATCCACTCGCCCAAGTCAGCGATTTCGACATCCGCTTGCTGAAGATCTACCGCAGCGTGGTCGAATGCGGCGGCTTCTCGGCCGCCGAAAACGTGCTGGGCATTGGCCGCTCGGCCATCAGCCAGCAAATGAACGACCTTGAGCAACGCCTGGGGTTGCGCCTGTGCCAGCGCGGCCGCGCCGGTTTCTCGCTGACCGAGGAAGGCCGCGAGGTCTACCATTCGGCACTGCAACTGCTAAGCGCCCTGGAAAGCTTTCGCACCGAGGTAAACGGCCTGCACCAGCACTTGCGTGGCGAATTGAACATTGGCCTTACCGATAACCTGGTCACCCTGCCGCACATGCGCATCACCCATGCCCTGGCCGAACTCAAGGACCGTGGGCCCGAGGTGCGTATCCAGATCCGCATGATCGCCCCCAGCCAGGTCGAACATGGCGTGCTCGACGGCAGCCTGCATGTCGGTGTGGTACCCCAGACCAGCCCGCTGTCGGGCCTTGAGTACCAACCGTTGTACAGCGAACGCTCGCTGTTGTATTGCGCCGTTGGGCACCCGCTGTTCTATGCCGATGACCAGCAGGTCGACGACGACCGCCTCAACAGCCAGGAAGCCATTACCCCCACCTTCCGCCTGCCAGCCGACATCCAGGCCCATTACCAGGCGTTGAACTGCACGGCCAGTGCTTCGGACCGCGAAGGCATGGCGTTTCTGATCCTCACCGGGCGCTACATCGGCTACCTGCCCGACCACTACGCCACGTTCTGGGTGCAGCAAGGCCGCTTGCGTGCCCTCAAACCCCAACAGCGCTTCTATGACCTGAGCCTGAGCTGGGTAACCCGCAAGGGCCGGCGGCCGAACCTGGTCCTGGAAAGCTTCCTGGAGAGCCTGGCTGCGACACGTTGATGCCAGTCTCTGCCGCAAACGCTTGTCACTTCGGCGCAGGCAGGTAATCTTGTCCGACAGCCGCAGCCACTGACCCGTACGGAATCGTCCATGACCCTAGAAGTCCCTGCGCACCGCCTCTCCGCCTCGGGCAAGCCCGCGGGCCGAATCCGCCAGAAAAACGAACAGGCCATTATCCAGGCAGCCGAAGACGAGTTCGCTCGCCATGGGTTCAAGGGCACCAGCATGAACACCATCGCCCTCAAGGCGGAACTGCCCAAGGCCAACCTGCACTACTACTTCACCAACAAGCTGGGCCTGTACATTGCCGTGCTCAGCAACATCATCGAATTGTGGGACAGCACCTTCAACGCCTTGAGCGTCGATGACGACCCGGGGGAAGCCCTGAGCCAGTACATCCGCACCAAGATGGAGTTCTCCCGGCGCAACCCACAGGCTTCGCGGATTTTCGCCATGGAAGTGATCAGCGGCGGCACCTGCCTGACCGAATACTTCAGTGCCGACTACCGCGAGTGGTTCCGTGGCCGGGCTGCCGTGTTCCAGGCGTGGATCGATGCGGGCAAGATGGACCCGGTCGATCCGGTGCACCTGATCTTCCTGCTGTGGGGGAGTACCCAGCACTACGCCGACTTCGCCACCCAGATCTGCCAGGTCACCGGCCGCAGCCGCCTGACCAAGCAGGACATGGAAGAGGCGAGCAACAACCTTATCCACATCATTCTGAAGGGCTGCGGCATCAAGCCGGCTGTGTAACCGTCATTTATGCCTTCTACCCTGCTCGACCTCTGCGAATACCGCGAGGAAATACGCAAAAGCCGCTTCATCACCCTTGCCGGGCCGATCAGCAGTGCTGCCGATGCGATGAGTTTCATCGAACGCCACAGCGACCTGGCTGCCACTCACAACTGCTGGGCCTGGAAGCTCGGCGCGCAGTACCGCAGCAGCGATGACGGCGAACCCGGCGGGACCGCAGGCAGGCCGATCCTGGCCGCTATCGAAGCGCAGGACTGCGACCAGGTCGTGGTGCTGGTGATCCGCTGGTACGGCGGCATCCAGCTGGGCACTGGTGGCCTGGCCAGGGCCTATGGCGGCGGCGCCAACAAGTGCCTGCAACAGGCGCCCAAGCGGCTGCTGGTGCAGCGCAGCGAATTCACCTGCAGCTGCAGTTTCAGCGAACTTGCGCTGGTAAAACTTCGGCTGGCGGAGGTCGACGGCCTGGTACTGGATGAACAGTTCACTGCCAATGGCGTCGACCTGCTGATTGCACTCGGTGACGCCCACCTGGCGCCGCTGCAGCAGCAACTGGCTGACCTGAGCCGCGGGCGCATCCTGCTCGAAGCACGCTGAACATTGCCCACAACAACTGTGGGCCCGCCTGTGGATAAGCTTGGGGCAATCGCTTGCAGGCTACTGTTTTCATAGCCTGCAGAGCTTTGATCATATTTTGATCACCGTTTGATGACAGCCGCAAAGTGCTGAAAGCCCAAGAGTTATCCCCAATACGCAACCCGACGGGCGGGCCTGCACCGCCCTGAGCTTGCACACAATAACTGTGGACCAGCTTGTGGATAACCCGTGCGCCAACAGGCGCAACGCCCGGCCAGGCAAGGCCCGGGGGCAGCTGATCACTTTTTATACAGCCATTGGCAAGGCAGTGACTGCCGCTGTGCATTATCCTCAATACCTTTCCTTACCACCGACCATGGAGCGCGTTCACATGGCTAACGCAAAAACCGCACTTATCATTGGCGCCTCGCGCGGGCTTGGCCTTGGCCTGGTGCAGCGCCTGAACGAAGACGGCTGGAACATCACCGCCACCGTGCGCAACCCGCAGCAACCCGGCGCCCTGGCAGACGTGCCTGGCGTGCGCATCGAACAGCTGGAAATGAACGACACCGCCCAGCTCGATGGCTTGCAACAACGCCTGCATGGCCAAGTGTTCGATCTGGTGTTCGTTAACGCGGGCGTCATGGGGCCCCTGCCGCAAAACCTGGAAACGGTACAGTGCAGCGACATCGGCGACTTGTTCATGACCAATGCCGTGGCCCCGATCCGCGTGGCCCGTCGCCTGGTGGGCCAGGTACGCGAAGGCAGCGGCGTGCTGGCCTTCATGAGTTCGATCCTGGGCAGCGTGACCATCCCCGACGGTGGTGAAATCTGCCTGTACAAGGCCAGCAAGGCAGCGCTGAACTCAATGATCAACAGCTTCGTGGTCGAGCAACAGCGCCCCGACCTGTGCGTACTGGCCATGCACCCAGGCTGGGTGAAAACCGACATGGGTGGCGAAAACGCCGAAATTGACGTGTTCACCAGCACCCGCGGCATGCTCGACCAGATCAATGCACAAAGCGGCACCGGCGGCCTGCGCTTCATCAACTACAAGGGCGAACCCTTGGTCTGGTGATTCACCGGGTCGCAGCCTGGCCGGGCGCAATGCCCGGCCAGGCCCTGTAGAATGGCGGCAACCGTACCTGATTGAGATGATCCACTATGTATGACTGGTTGAACGCCCTGCCCAAGGCCGAACTGCACCTGCACCTGGAGGGCTCGCTGGAGCCTGAGTTGCTGTTCGCCCTGGCCGAGCGCAACAAGATTGCCCTGCCCTGGGCCGATGTGGAGACCTTGCGCGGTGCCTATGCCTTCAACAACCTGCAGGAGTTCCTCGACCTGTATTACCAGGGCGCAGATGTGCTGCGTACCGAGCAGGACTTTTACGACCTGACCTGGGCCTACCTGCAACGCTGCAAAGCCCAGAACGTGATCCACACCGAACCGTTCTTCGACCCGCAAACACACACCGACCGCGGCATCCCCTTCGAGGTGGTGCTCAATGGCATCAACCAGGCGCTGAAGGATGGCCGCAAGCAGCTGGGCATCAGCAGTGGCCTGATCCTCAGTTTCCTGCGCCACCTCAGTGAAGAGGAAGCGCAAAAAACCCTCGACCAGGCCCTGCCGTTCCGCGAAGCGTTCATTGCCGTTGGCCTGGACAGCTCGGAAATGGGCCACCCGCCGAGCAAATTCCAGCGCGTTTTCGACCGTGCCCGCAACGAAGGCTTTGTTGCCGTTGCCCATGCCGGCGAAGAAGGCCCGCCCGAGTACATCTGGGAAGCGCTGGACCTGCTGCAAATCAAGCGTATCGACCACGGCGTACGCGCCATCGAAGACGAGCGCCTGATGCAACGCATCATCGATGAGCAGATCCCGCTCACAGTGTGCCCGCTGTCCAACACCAAGCTTTGCGTGTTCGACCATATGAGCCAGCACAACATCCTGGACATGCTGGAGCGCGGCGTGAAGGTCACGGTGAACTCGGACGACCCGGCCTACTTCGGCGGCTACGTGACGGAAAACTTCCACGCCCTGCACACCCATCTGGGCATGACTGAAGACCAGGCCCGTCGCCTGGCGCAGAACAGCCTGGATGCCCGGCTGGTCTGATTGCACGACGGCGTTGCGCTTACCCAACCTGCAACGTTGCCACGCGGGCTATGCGATTGATCTGCTGGATGCCCAGCGCCGAGATATGCAATGCCCGCGTGTCCTCGGCCTCACGCATCCAGCCCGATTGCAGGAATAGCCTGAACAGTGCCTGGCCCAGCACACCGCCCAAGTGCGGGGCCTGGTCGTCCCACTCGGTGCAACGGCAAATCACGCAACCACGTTGCTGGTGGGGCGCCAAGGCATCGATGTAGACCCCGACCGAGGCCAACTGTAAACGCCCCTCGTCACTGACCATCAACTGTCGACCGCTACCTTCCAGCCAGCCGGCCACCACCAGTCGATGGTACAGCTCGCTGGCCAGTTCCCCGCCAAGGTGATCGCCACAACGGCGCGCCCGGCGCATCGACATGGGCAGCGGTGAGACCGGCGCCTTGGCCCGCGCCCCTCTGGCGCTCTCCAACTGAACGCTGGCCAGGGCCTCCACGGCTGCCCCCACCTGCGGTGTCGCCAGGCGAAAATATCGCTTGCGGCCCCGCGCTTCATGCCTGAGCAAACCGGCCGACGACAGTAACGAAAGGTGCGCGCACGCCGATGACGAGGTCAGGCCGGTCATTATGGCGAGCTCATTGGCCAGCCGCGGCGTACCATCGATCAGTGCCCACAACATGGCACTACGCTTGGGGTCGGCCATCAGGCTGGCAATCTGGCTGATACTGCTGGCTGCGTTCATATCCCTGTAACTCCCTGCAAGTTCACTGTGTGGATGCGATGGCCAACTCTGGCAGGGCAGCGCCTCTCGCTGTCACTGGCCCGGGTCGCCAGTATAGGCCGCAGAAAACGCCGTTCAGGCGACCAGGTACCGACGCACCTACGGCGTAAAGCCACTGGGTATGCCTACCCATGGCAACCAGTGAAACGGCCTTGCAAAACTGCCCGAAGCCCGGTCAGTCAACGCTCTCACATACGCTCGCAATGGGGCTGAAATATCTTGATAAAAACAGACGCCCTGCAATTTCAGATACGGCCTACAGCGATGTTCCACAAATAGCGCGAAACGAAGCGAAGGTTCTGCAGATTTGCGGGCATTACGCCCAAAGCAGGAAACGTGGTGTGGAAAATGCGCCTGTCGACCGTCAGTCAGGACACGGATACAGCTCGTGGCAGGCTAGAGGGGCAGCGCTACACTTGAGCGGCTCCCCCCTTCTGGAGGTATGCCGCGATGAAAATTGTCGTCAGCGCATCGAGCCGAAACCCTGCCTGCCCCTGGCAGGTCCAGCTCGATCAACACGTGGTCAGTTTCCGCAGCGAGGCTGAGGCGCGGGCCTTTGTCGCCACGCTGGAAACCCGCCTGCAGGCACCTCACCCGCTTATGCGGGACGCCTGGCCTGCAAGCGCCGGGTCAGCAGCGCGACACTGACCGCCAGTGCACCGCACACGCTGATCACCATCGCCATCGGTACCGCACTGCCATCATGCAGCACACCGACCAGTGCCGCCGCCCCTGCGGCGACGCTGAACTGCAAGCAGCCCATCAGTGCCGAGGCGCTGCCAGCCCGCGCACCCTGCCCGCTCATCGCGCATGCAGAGGCGTTAGGGATGATGCAGCCCAGGCTGGCGATGCAGATGAATAGCGGTACCAGCAGCGGCCACAACTGTGTCGGCTGCAAGGCAGCCACACCCAACAGCGCCAGGCCTGCCGCCAGGTACACCCACACCCCGCGCGCCAACAGAAACGCCGGCCCACGCTTGGCCAACAAACGTGCATTCACCTGCGCCACCAGGATAAAGCCGGCAGCGTTGGTGCCGAACAGCCAGCCGTAGTGCTCGGCCGGCACGTCATACAGCTTGATGAACACGAAAGGCGAACCAGCGATGTAGGCAAACATGCCGGCAATGGCGATGCCGCCGGTCAACGCATGGCCAAGGAACAACCGGTCAGCCAGCAACCGCAGGTATTGGCGCAAAGCGCCAGACAGCGGCTGACGCGGCATGTGCGCAGGCAGGCTTTCCGGCAGGCCCAGGCTGACCGCCAGCAGGCAGCCGGCACTGAACAGGCTCAAGGCCAGGAAAATCGACTGCCAGCCCGCGAGGTTCACCAGCACCCCGCCCAGCATCGGTGCCAGGATCGGCGCCAGCCCCATGACCAGCATCAGTTGCGAAAACACCTTGGCCGAGGCCACCGGGTCGCACTTGTCGCTGACGATGGCCCGCGACAGCACCATGCCGGCACAACCACCCAAAGCCTGGACGAAGCGTGCCAGCACCAGGGTGTCGAGGTTGGGGGCATAGGCACAGGCCAGCGACGCCAGGGTGAACAGGGTTACCCCGAACATCAGCGGTATGCGCCGGCCAAAGCGGTCGGCTACCGGGCCATAGGCCAACTGGCCGATAGACAGGCCGAGGAAGTAGGCGGCCAAAGTGGCCTGGATGTGTTTTTCATCGGTGGCGAACGCCTGCGCCATGGCCGGGAAGGCGGGCAGGTAAAAGTCGATCGCCAAGGGCCCGAACGCACTGAGTGCACCCAGGATGAGCACCATTCGCAGGTTCATCAGGAATCCATAGCAGGCTAAGCAAGTGCACAATTCTACCTGCTGTGGGGCCTACCAGGCTGAAAACATTTGCAACAAACCTGCGCGTTGCGAGGACAACTGCCTCGCTCGGAACCTGAAAACTGCCGTAGTCCCTGTGGGACCGGGCGTGCCTGCGAATCAGGCAACGCGGTGGATGGCACCGGTTACGCCGGTGTTCGCGGGCACGCCCGCTCCCACAGGTGAGTCTCCCACTGGCAAGTCTTCAGGCGAGTTCGGCCTGATAACCTTCATCACGAATGGCGGTAAGGATCTGCTCCTGCCCCAGTTCACTCTGCACTCGTACCTGCTTGGCTGCCAGGTCGATCTCGACCTTGGCCGCTGCATCCTGCTCCTGCACCGCGCGGGTCACGGCTTTCACGCAATGGCCACAGGTCATGCCTTGTACATTGAACACTTGCATGGGGGTTGCCTCCTTCAGGTTTTCAACGAGTCTCAAGCTTGCCATCGGGGCAAGGTCAAGCCCTGCCAGCAACACCTGGGCTGGAAATCCGCGCCCGCGTCGGCCAAGCTTCGCGTTTGACGATCAGGCAAGCAGGAGATTCTTCATGTTCAGGGCAGCATTGGGCGTGGTCGGGCTATTGAGCACTCTGGCTGTGGTGCCACCGGCCAGCGCCGAGGGCAACTCGGACTACAGCGTACTGATCATCTCCCGGGAACGCCTGGAAGTGGCCACCAACTGCGAAATCGGCGTCTACCTCAACGATCAGCTTTCCGGGCGCGTGTTCCAGGAGCAGTCCACCTCCTTCAACCTGCCGCCCGGCCCGGTGGATGTGCGCCTGCGCCTGCTACCAGGGCAGGTGCCAGGCTGTGCACAGGGTATCGAAGATCAACGCAGCACACGTTTGAACTTGCAGTCGGGCCAGATCAACAAATACCGCATCGCCATGGGGCAATATGGGTTGGAGTTGAAGCGAGCCGGCCTGGGCTATTGACCTTACCTGCATGGCAAGGTTGATGCTGGAGGCCTGTCCAAGGAGGAGAGCCATGCCCGCATCCACCACGTATGACCTGCCGATCGCCGGCATGACCTGCGCCAGCTGTGCCGGCCGGGTCGAGCGCGCCCTGCGCAAGGTCACCGGCGCTGAACAGGTCAGCGTCAACCTCGCCACCGAACAGGCCCGGGTCCAGGCCCCGGCCAACAGCCTGCCCGCGCTGGTCGACGCCGTGCGCGAAGCCGGCTACAGCGTGCCCAGCCGTACTGTCGAATTGCAAATTGGCGGCATGACCTGCGCCAGCTGCGTCGGCCGCGTGGAGCGCGCCCTGGGCAAGCTGCCCGGGGTCGAGCAGGTCAGCGTCAACCTCGCCAGCGAACGCGCGCACCTCAAGGTGCTCGAGGCCCTCGACGATAACCTGCTGATCGACGCGGTGCAAAAGGCCGGCTATAGCGCCAGCCTGCCGCAAACGGTCAAAGACGAACAAAACGCTGCCCAGCGCAAATTGCGCAATGAGCGCCTGGCGGTCGGCGCCGCCTTGCTGTTGGCCCTGCCACTGGTACTGCCAATGCTGGTGCAGCCGTTCGGCCTGCACTGGATGTTGCCCGCGTGGGCGCAGTTCCTGCTGGCCACACCCGTGCAGTTCATACTCGGCGCACGCTTCTACGTAGCGGCCTGGAAGGCCGTGCGCGCCGGTGCCGGCAACATGGACCTGCTGGTGGCCCTGGGCACCAGCGCAGGCTACGGCTTGAGCCTGTACCAGTGGGCGCAGGCGCCTGCCGGCATGGTCCCACACCTGTACTTTGAGGCCTCGGCCGTGGTGATTGCCCTGGTGCTGCTGGGCAAGTACCTGGAGAGCCGTGCCAAACGCCAGACCGCGAGTGCCATCCGCGCTCTTGAAGCGCTGCGACCGGAACGCGCCGTGCGTATCGTCGACGGCCAGGAGCAAGATGTGGCCATCGCCCAGCTGCGCCTGGGCGACCTGGTACTGGTCAAGCCCGGCGAGCGGTTCCCGGTCGATGGTGTGGTCGAGGACGGCAGCAGCCATGCCGATGAAGCCCTGATCAGCGGCGAGAGCCTGCCGGTGCCCAAGCAACCCGGCGACAGTGTCACCGGTGGTGCCATCAATGGCGAAGGCCGGTTGCTGGTGCGCACCCAGGCGCTGGGCACCGAAACCGTGCTGGCCCGTATCATCCGCCTGGTCGAAGACGCCCAGGCCGCCAAGGCGCCGATCCAGAAGCTGGTCGACCGGGTCAGCCAAGTGTTCGTCCCGGCTGTGCTGGTGCTGGCACTGATCACCCTGATCGGCTGGTGGCTGGCCGGCGCACCGCTGGAAACCGCGCTGATCAACGCCGTAGCGGTGCTGGTCATCGCCTGCCCCTGCGCCCTTGGCCTGGCCACGCCTGCAGCAATCATGGCCGGCACCGGGGTTGCCGCCCGCCATGGCATCCTGATCAAGGACGCCGAAGCCCTGGAGCGTGCCCATGCGGTCAACTGCGTGGTCTTCGACAAGACCGGCACGCTTACCTCCGGCAGCCCACGGGTGGTCCACAGCCAGGCGCAAGTAGGCAGCAGTGCCGACCTGCACCGTCTGGCCGGTGCCCTGCAGCGCGGCAGCGAGCACCCACTGGCCAAGGCGGTGCTGGATGCCTGCGCCGATCAGGGGTTGGAGGTGCCAATTGTTACCGGCAGCCAATCGCTGACCGGTCGCGGCATCGCCGGGCGTGTAGAGAACCGCGAGCTCGCCCTGGGCAACCGCCGCCTGCTCGACGAAAGCGCTCTGCAGCCCGGTGACCTGGCCGCCAAGGCCCAGGCCTGGGAAGCAGAAGGGCGCACCCTGTCGTGGTTGATTGAACGCGGCACTCAACCTCGTGTGCTGGGCCTGTTCGCCTTTGGTGACAGCCTCAAGCTCGGCGCCGCGCAGGCTATCGACACCCTGCGCGCACAGCACATCAGCAGCCACCTGCTGACCGGCGACAACCGCGGCAGCGCCAACGTGGTGGCTGACGCCCTGGGCATCGATGATGTCCATGCCGAAGTGCTGCCCGCAGACAAGGCCGCCACCGTGGCTGCGCTCAAGCAAAATGGCGTGGTCGCCATGGTCGGCGATGGCATCAACGACGCCCCGGCCCTGGCCGCCGCCGATATCGGCATTGCCATGGGTGGCGGTACCGACGTGGCCATGCAGGCCGCCGGCATCACCCTGATGCGAGGTGACCCGCGCCTGGTGCCTGCAGCCCTGGAAATCAGCCGCAAGACCTACGCCAAGATCCGCCAGAACCTGTTCTGGGCGTTCATCTATAACCTGGTCGGCATCCCGCTGGCGGCGCTGGGTTACCTCAACCCGGTACTGGCCGGCGCCGCCATGGCCTTGTCCAGCGTCAGCGTGGTCAGCAACGCGCTGTGGCTCAAGGCATGGAAACCCACCAGCACCACCGAGGAGGCGCCATGAACATCGGCCAGGCCGCCCGCCGCAGCGGGCTTAGCACCAAGATGATCCGTTATTACGAATCCATCGGCCTGCTCAAGCCTGCCACGCGCAGCGACAGCGGCTACCGCCTGTACCAGGCAGAAGACTTGCACAGCCTGGCCTTCATCAAGCGGTCACGCGACTTGGGCTTTTCCCTGGAAGAGGTCGGCAAGCTGCTGACCCTGTGGCAAGACCGCCAACGTGCCAGCGCCGATGTGAAAGCGCTGGCCATGCAGCACATTAATGAGCTGAACCGGCGCATCGAAGAACTGGTGAGCCTGCGCGACACCCTCGGCGAGCTGGTTTCGCATTGCCAGGGGGACGACCGCCCGGACTGCCCTATCCTCAAAGACTTGGCCAATGGAGCTGCTGAAAGCTGCTGTCGCTGATCGTTCACCCGCGTTTGGTATGCCAAAAGTGTCCAAACACGACCGAATAGTCACCAACTGCGACTTTATCCAATAAATACGGGGGTTTTGCTTCATAAAACCGGGATGCTGCCGATGTATTGGCTACCTGCCTCGTGGGTCGACAATAAAAATTCCGGGAGCGTCGATGAGCATCAAACAGAAATTGACCTGGGCATTCGCGGTCATCGCCGGCTTGCCCATTGTCCTCGTGGCCACGCTGGTGGTCCTCAACCTGCGTGGCGAAGCCCGCGACGGATTCCTCGACGGTAGCAGCCGGGAAATCCGCCAGGTCAGCAACGCGATGAACATCTTCTTCCAGGGCATCAACCAGAACGTCGAGTACATGGCTTCCCAGCCAATGGTCGCTGCCACCGGCAGCGAGCTGAACAAGTACATGAGCGCCGCCCCGTCCTACGAACTGGGCGAGCAAGCCGGCAAGCTCCTTGATTTCATGACCCGTCTGGCCAACGCACACCCCTCCTATGCCTACCTCTCTTACGGGGTGAACGATGGCGGCTACACCGGCTGGCCAGCCGGGCAAAAGTTCGTCAATTACGACCCACGCACCCGCCCCTGGTACCAATTGGCCATGGCCAACCCGGGCAAGACCGTGCGTACCGGTGCCTACTACTGGGCCGCCGACGACGCGGTGCTGGTCAGCACCGTGCGGGCCGTGGCGAACCAGCTGGGCAACCCCGGCGGCGTGGTCAACATCGACGTATCGCTCAAGGGCCTGACCGAGATCGTCAAACAGATCAAGCTGGGTGAAAGCGGCTACCTGATGCTGGTTGAAAGCAACGGCAACGTCATGGTCGACCCTCGCGACGCCGCTCACAATTTCAAGCAGCTGGCCAGCTTCGGCGACGGTTATGCCGCACTGGCCAAGGCCGGCAAAGGCCTGGTGGAGGTCGAGCTCAATGGCGTGCGCTACATGGCTAACGTCTACCCCGACGAACAACTGGGCTGGACCTTCATCGGCCTGATCGAACAAAGCGAAGTGATGCAGAACACCACCCGGCTGACCTGGCTGATCGGCGTCATCGCCTTGGTGCTGGCCGTGCTGTTCGCCGTGGTCGGTGCGGCTTTCGCCAAACTGATCGTGCGCCCGATCAACAGCGTCACCAATGGCCTGGAAGACATTGCCCAAGGTGAAGGCGACCTGACCCGCAACCTGGAAATCCGTGGCCGCGACGAAACCGCGCAACTGGCCAGCTGGTTCAACCAGTTCCTCGGCGCCATTCGCAGCCTGATCCAGCACATCGGCGCTGCTGCCGGCAAGATCCTCAGCACCTCCAGCAGCTCCACCCGTGTTTCCAGCGACATGGCCGAAGCCGCAGGCCGCCAGCGCGAAGCCGTGGACATGGTGTCAACCGCCTTTCACGAAATGGTCGCCACCGCCAACGAAGTGGCGCGCTCCTGCAGCCAGGCGGCGCAGTCGGCCGACAGCGGTCAGCAGCAAGCCCGCGAAGGCCAGCAGCAGATCGATGCCGCGGTGCAAAGCGTCGACCGCCTGAGCCAGGAAATCGAACAATCTGCGCAGTCGATCCAGCAACTGGAGCGTGACAGCAACGCCATCCAGTCGATCCTCGGTACCATCCGCTCGATTGCCGAACAGACCAACCTGCTGGCCCTCAATGCTGCCATCGAAGCCGCCCGTGCCGGTGAACAGGGCCGTGGCTTTGCCGTGGTGGCCGACGAAGTGCGGGCCCTGGCCAAGCGCACTGCCGACTCCACTGCCGAAATCGACGGCCTGTTGGGTAACCTGGCCAGCCGCACGGCCGAAGTGGCCGAGCAGATGCATGCCAGCCTGGAAGTGTCGCAGCAGTCGGTGAGCCGTATCGGCCTGGCCCGCGACAGCTTCGGGCAAATCCGTGAGTCGGTGGATGTGATTCGTGACATGAACACGCAGATCGCCACGGCGGCCGAGGAACAACACCAGGTGGCCGAAGACATCAACCGGCACATCAGCCAGATCCACGGGGATGCGCAACTGGTGGCCGAACTGGCCCAGGCGGCGCGACAGGACTCCGAGAGCCTGGCTGGGCTGTCCAATGAACTGGACTCGCTGGTGCGCAGGTTCCGCACCTGATTGATGCATTGCCTGTACCGGCCCTGTCGCCGGCAAGCCAGCGCCCACTGGACCCCGCTGCCCTCAGGGGCTTTGCAATCCCAGTGGCAGCTGGCTTGCCGGCGAGAGGGCCGGTACAGGCAGACCATGCCTAGAGTTTCAACTCGCCAGGGGTAGCCCCAAACAGCTGCTTGAACGCCGCAATGTAAGCCGAGGTGGAGTCATACCCACACCCCAACGCCGCCTCGGTCACATTCTCCCCCGCCTCCAGCAACGCCAGCGACGACAACAGCCGCATGCGCTGCCGCCAGTTGCGAAAGCTCAACCCCGTCTCCCGCTGGAAAAGCCGCATCAGCGTCTTCTCCGAACACGCCAGCTCCCGCGCCCATTGCTGCAAGGTCTGCGATTGGTCCGGTGCGGCGATCAAGCCATTGCACAGCGCCAGCAAGCCCGGGTGGCGTGGCAACGGCAGCGAAAACCCGACTTCCGGCAAGGTACGCAGCTGGTCCAGCAGCACTGCCACCAGACGCGCCTCGGCGCTATCGCCCTCCGGGTAGTCAGCCGGGAACAGGCAGAACTGCTTGATCAGCTCGCGCGCCAGTGGTGTCACCTCCAGCACCCGGCATTGCTCCGGTGCCCATGGGCAGGCATCGCGGCGCACATACAGGCTGCGCATCTCCGCCTGCATCGAGGTGACCACCTCGTGCTCGGCATCGGCAGGGATCCACACCCCCCACTGGGGCGGCGCAAAGTAGCTGCCGTCGCGCGTGTACACGCCGAGTACGCCGCTGATGGCGTAGGAAAACTGTACCCAGTCGTGCTGGTGGCGGGTGGTCCAGGAGCCGGCGCCGAGGCTTTCGGCACGGGCGTAAAGAGGCCTGGGCAAGTGGTCCAGCGCCGGGAGAGCGCGGGGGCGTCCGATGATCGGCATGGCGGTTTCTTATCGTTCTGAGCAGACAAGCCTAACAGCTCGGGGATATGACTGTGGCACCTGCGCTGCCTTCTTCGCGGGCTTGCCCGCGAAGCGGTCAATGCAATTTCTCTGGTACTCACCGCTCTACGATAACAGTCACCCCCTGCCCACCTGCCGCACAAATCGAAATCAGCCCGCGCCCCTTCCCCGCCGTCGCCAGCACCTTGGCCAGGTTGGCCAATATCCGCCCACCGGTCGCGGCGAACGGGTGCCCAGCCGCCAGCGAGCTGCCCTTGACGTTGAGCTTGCTGCGGTCAATCGCCCCAAGCGGCGCATCCAGCCCCAACCGCTCGCGGCAGTAGTCGGCATCCTCCCAGGCCTTGAGCGTGCACAGCACCTGGGCGGCAAAGGCTTCATGGATCTCGTAGTAATCGAAGTCCTGCAGGGTCAGGCCATTACGCGCCAGCAAGCGTGGCACGGCATACACCGGCGCCATCAACAGCCCTTCTCGACCCGTGACAAAATCCACTGCCGCAGTTTCACCATCGACCAGGTAAGCCAACACCTCAAGCCCTTGCTGCGCAGCCCATTGCTCCGTGCCCAGCAACACCACCGAGGCGCCGTCGGTCAGCGGCGTGGAATTACCCGCCGTCAGCGTGCCTTGGCCACTGCGATCGAAGGCGGGCTTGAGCCTGGCCAACTGTTCAAGGGTCAAGTCGGGACGCAAGTTGTTGTCCCGTGTCAGCGACAGAAACGGCGTCAGCAAGTCATCCTGCCAACCCTCGGCATATGCGGCGGCCAGCTTCTGGTGGCTGAGCAATGCAAGCTCGTCCTGCTCTGCACGGCCAATGCGCCAGGCCTGCGCCATGCGCTCGCAATGCTCGCCCATGGATAACCCTGTGCGCGGTTCGCCATTGCGTGGTAACTCGGGTTTCAGATGGTGAGGCCGCAGCTTGAGGAAAGGCTTGAGTCGCTCGCCCAGGCTTTTGCCACGATTGGCCTGCAGCAGGATGTGGCGCAGGCCTTCGTTGACGGCAATCGGTGCATCGGAGGTGCTGTCTACGCCGCCGGCAATACCGCAGTCGATCTGCCCCAGGGCAATCTTGTTGGCCACCAGCAGCGCAGCCTCAAGCCCGGTGCCGCAGGCTTGCTGGATGTCATAGGCCGGGGTCTGCGGCGACAGGCGCGAACCCAGCACACATTCCCGGGTCAGGTTCATGTCACGGGAATGCTTGAGCACCGCGCCAGCCACCACCTCCCCCAGCCGCAGCCCATGCAGGCGATAACGCTCGATCAGCCCTTCGAGGGCGACGGTGAGCATTGCCTGGTTGCTGGCGGTGGCATAGATGCCATTGGAGCGGGCAAAGGGAATTCGATTGCCGCCCAGGATCGCGACCCGGCGAGGTGAACGCATGTACATGTTCCTCCTGTAACAATTTGATCCGTACAGCCTAGGTGTTTTTACCGCATTCGAACGACCTTGCCACAAAGTTGGTCCACACTTTCATGCTTGCCTTTGCGGAGACCCAGTCATGAGCGATCGCTACCTCGGTTTTGCCAACTCCAACCTCGGCCGCCGCCTCGTGGATGCCCTTGGCCTGCCACGCCCGGCGCCGCTGGAGCGCTGGCAGGCCGGCCGCCTGCGCCCGGTTGAAGGGGCCCTGGTACTGGGTGGCGGGCCGTTGGCAGGCCAGGTCGAAGCCATTGCCCCGCGCCTGACCGACGCGCTTTACAGCTTTAACGCCGAGCACCTGCAGGCCGAACCCTGGGTAGCCGGCCTGGGGCCGAAAATCAAAGCCGTGGTGTTCGATGCCAGTCATCTGTCCGACAGCGATGCGCTGAAGCAGTTGCGCGAGTTTTTCCAGCCACTGCTACGCAGCCTGGCCCCATCCGCCCATATCGTGGTGCTGGGGCGCGCTCCGGAAAGCCTCGCCAACCCGTTGGCCAGCGTGGCCCAACGGGCCCTCGAAGGCTTCAGCCGCTCGCTGGCCAAGGAACTGCTCAACGGTGCGACCGCCCAGCTGCTGTATGTCGGGCCCGGTGCCGAAGACCAGCTGGAAGGCGCCTTGCGCTTCTTCCTCTCGCCCAAGAGTGCCTTTGTTTCAGGCCAGGTACTGCGCCTGGAAGCCTGTACCCGCCAGGTAGGCGACTGGACCCGCCCGCTGGGTGGCCGTCGCGCCCTGGTCACGGGTGCAGCGCGCGGCATCGGCGCGGCCATTGCCGAAACCCTGGCGCGGGACGGCGCCGATGTGCTGCTGCTCGATGTGCCGCAGGCCAGCCAGGACCTCGACGCCCTCGCAGCACGCCTCGGTGGCAAGGCGTTGCCACTGGACATCTGCGCCAGCGATGCGGCAACGCAACTGCTCGCGGCCCTGCCGGACGGCATTGACATCGTGGTGCACAACGCCGGCATCACCCGCGACAAGACATTGGCCAACATGACCCCGGAATACTGGGACGCGGTCATGGCCGTCAACCTCAAGGCACCGCAAATACTGACCCAGGCGCTGTACGACAACGGCGCACTGGGGGAAAACGCGCGCATCACCCTGCTGGCCTCGGTCAGTGGCATCGCTGGCAACCGTGGGCAGGCCAACTATGCCGCGAGCAAGGCCGGGCTGATCGGCCTGGCCCAAGCCTGGGCGCCACTGCTAGCCGCGCACGGCGGCAGCATCAACGCGGTCGCCCCCGGTTTCATCGAAACCCACATGACTGCGGCCATGCCCATGGGCCTGCGCGAGGCCGGGCGGCGCTTGAGCTCGCTGGGCCAGGGCGGGCGGGCGCAGGACGTCGCCGAGGCCATTGCCTGGCTTAGCCAGCCAGGCTCCGGGGCGGTCAACGGCCAAGTGCTGCGCGTATGCGGCCAAGCCTTGATGGGGGCGTGAACATGAGCACAAGCTGGCACGACCTGCAAAGCCCGGCTACCCGCGCCAGCCTGTACCTGCGTGCAGCCAGCAAGCGCGGCATCAGCGGTGACCGCTTGCCGGACGATGGCCTGCGCTGTTTCATTCCGGTTCAGCCGGGCAACCTGGCAGCTTATCGACGGCTTTGCCACTTTACCGACGATGGCCGCTTGCCGGGCACGTATCCCCATATCATGGCATTCACGCTCCAACTGCAGTTGATGACCGCCCCAGGCTTCCCTTTCCCGCTGCTCGGCCTGGTGCATCTGCACAACCGCATAGAGGTGCTGCGCCCGCTTGGTGGTATCGAAGGGCTGCGCTTTGCCGTGTATGCACACAACCTGCAGGCACATGCCAAGGGCGGCACCTTCGACCTGGTTACCGAGGCAAACGACGGCATTGGCCTGCTCTGGCGCGAGACCAGCCGCATGCTGGTGCGCGGCTTGAAGCTGGAGGGCGAAGCAGGCGAGCCTGCCGACGTTGAACCTGAGCCATTGCCCGAGGCCACCCGCTGGTACGCCGACAGTGACATAGGCCGGCGTTATGCCAAGGTGTGCGGTGACTACAACCCTATCCACCTCAGTGCCGCCAGTGCGCGACTGTTCGGCTTTCCTACGGCCATTGCCCATGGCATGTGGAGCAAGGCCATGGCCCTGGCGGCACTGCGCGGGCACCTGCCGCACAGCGGCTATGCCTTTGAAGTGGATTTTCGCAAACCGGTGAGGCTGCCTTCGGAGGTGGTGCTCAGTGCCAGTGAGGCAGGGCCTGTGGGGGCGTTGCGGCTGGATGGGCATGCCGGGGTGCTGCATATGGTCGGGCGCTGGGCTCCCCTGTAGAAGCGGTCTGCGCTTGCTTTGCATCGGGCCTGGGCCGAAGCTATGCAGCATTAGGAGACCCCCGATGAACCTGCAAGAACTCACCCAACGCCTGCACAAGATCCGCGACGAGAATGACTGGCGCGGCTTCCACAGCCCAAAGAACCTGGCCATGGCGGCCAGCGTCGAAATGGCCGAGCTGGTGGAAATCTTCCAGTGGCTGAGCGAAGACCAATCGCGCCAGCTGCCTGCCGACAAACTCGCCCACGCCGGCCAGGAGGTCGGTGATGTTGTGCTCTACCTGTTGCTGCTGTGCAGCGAGCTGGGCCTGGACATGGACCAGGTGGTGCGGGCCAAGCTGGCCGACAGCGAGAGGCGCTTCGCCCGATGAACGACCGTCACTTCGATGAGCTGGCCACCCGCTTTGCCGAGAAGATCTACGGCGGCGCCAAGGGCGCGATTCGTCTGGCCGTGCTGCAGGCCGACCTGGCCGAGGCGCTGCCCGATCGCCCGCTGCGCATCCTCGATATCGGCGCAGGGCTGGGCCACATGGCCTTGTGGCTTGCCCAGCGCGGCCACCACCTGACCCTGGCCGAACCCGCCGCCCCTATGCTCGACAGCGCCCGGGCGCGCTTTGCCGAGGCCGGCCAAACCGCCACGTTCATCCAGGCCCCTTGGCAAGACCTGCTCGGCCAACTGACCGAGCCCTACGACCTGGTGCTGTGCCATGCTGTGCTCGAATGGCTGGCAGAGCCCGAAAGCATCCTGCCCGTGCTGCACCAGCTCACGGCCCCTTCGGGGTGGCTGTCACTGGCCTTCTACAACCGCGACGCGCTGGTTTATCGCAACCTGCTCAAGGGCCATTTCCGCAAATTGCGCAGCAACCGGCTGGAAGGTGAAAAGCAGAGCCTGACCCCGCAAAAACCCCTTGATCCACGCGAGCTCAAGGCGCAACTTGATTCTATGTGGCAGGTTGAAAGTGAGAGCGGCGTGCGGGTGTTCCACGATTACATGCCCAAAGACTTCCAGGGCAAGGCCGAGCTGCTCGACCTGCTGGAAATGGAACTGGCTTACCGCCGCCACCCCGGCTTCGCCGGGCTTGGCCGTTACCTGCACTGGGTCTGCCGCCCCCGTTGACCCGCCCGCCGGGAGGATACATGCCGTACCGTCTGCTGTGCCTGGCCCTGCTGCCGCTTGCCTTGGCTGCCTGCCAGGGCAGCAACCCCTATGTGGCCAGCAGCCGCCCGTTGCCCCCCGCCCCCGCCCAGGCGGCGACCACCTTCGACGCCAGCGCCTACCCGGCGCCCGCCCGGGATTACGGGCACTACCGCAGCTGGAGCTGGCGCAACGGCCAGCTGCCCAGCGGCCCGGCCAATGCCGACCCGGCGCAACTGGCCGATGCCGTCAGTGGCGCACTCGACCAGCATGGCCTGCGCCCTGCCCGAGGGGCCTCCGGCGATTTGCTGGTCAGCGCCAACATGCGCCTGGAAAAACGCTTGCGCCAGGTGCGTGACTACGACACCTACGACCCCTACTACGGCCCCTACCCCTACGGTGGTGTCGGCTATGGCGGCTATCGCCATGGCTACGGCGGCTATGCCAGCGTGCCCATCGTGCGCACCTATGAGGTTGAGGTGATGGTGGTGCGCATCGACCTGTACGACGCCCGCAGCGGCCAGCCGGTGTGGAGCGCCAGTGCCGAAAGCAGCAGCGACAAGGACTCGCCCCGTGAACGCGAAAGCGCCTTGCGCGATTCTGTGCACAAGGCGCTCAGCGGCTATCCTCCCAGTTAATCGCTAACGGAGAACCATCATGTTGCGCCGTCTCCTTCTACTGTCATTCGCGTTATTGCTTGCCGCCTGCTCCAGCAATAATGTCCAGCAGGACTTCGATGCCAGCCGCGATTTTGCCGCCTACCGCAGCTGGGCATGGCAGGAGCCGGGCCTGCAGTACCGCCCGGACGACCCACGCATAAAAAGCGACCTCACCGAACAGCGCATCCGCCAGGCGGTGGCTGGCCAGCTCGACCAGCGCGGCCTGCGCCCGGTACAAGGGGGAGCACGGCCTGACCTGACCGTACGCACATACCTGATCGTGGAGCAGCGCCAGCAACAGATCACCACCAACTACGGCGGTGGCTGGGGGGGCTACTGGGGCGGCTACTGGGGCGGCCCGATGTACAACGAAACCCGCAGTGTCGACTACAAGGTCGCCACCATTCAGGTCGACATGTTCGACGGGCGTGACGGCAAGCTGGTGTGGCGGGGCAGTGCCGAGCAAATCATGAACAACTACCCGCCAAGCCCGGAAGAACGCAACAGCGCCATTCAAAACACTGTGAGCAAGGTGCTGGCCAACTACCCGCCGGGTAGCAAGAAGTAACATTCAAACGCGGCTTTAGCATGCACCGCAACGCCTGTGGGAGCGGGCATGCCCGCGAAGCAGACACTTCGGTGCATGGCACGGGCTTCGCCCGTTTTCGCGGGCGCGCCCGCTCCCACTGTGACCGCGCCAGCTTTTGAATGTCGAACAAGGCAGTAGCACCCACCGGAACGGTGTCATGAGCGACAAAATCCATTTTGACCCCGCCTTTTTTGCCTTTCCAACGCCACTCGTGCGCAGGTTCTTGTCTATCTTCACATAAGGAAACCTGACTGACCGGGTAGATGTGTTCAACATTTGGGAAAGGCGACCTGCCAATGCAAAGCATTGTTCTCCTGCTGTGGCTTGCCTTGTGCTCCGAACAGGATGTGCGTCAACGCCAGATATCCAACCTGCTGACCCTGGGCGTGGCTGCCGGCGCCCTGGTCTGGCTGTTCGCCACCGGCCACAGCTGGATCGGTGCCGAGCCCAGCGATGCCGGCTGGGCGCTGGCCATCGTCATGCTGCTGACCTTGCCCGGCTACATGCTCGGCCGGTTCGGTGCCGACGACGTCAAGCTGATGGGCGCCCTGGCGCTGGCCACCAGCCCGCAATACGTGCTCGGTACCTTCATCGGTGCCGGTGTCAGCGTGCTGGTCTGGCTGCTCACCCGTCGGCGCCTGTGGACGCTGCTCAACCCTAAGGTGAAAAAGCGATTACAGGCCCTGACCGAAGAAATGGGCGACAAACAGGCATTTGTACCCTATGTGTTAGCAGGTTTTCTTCTAACGGCTGTGTGGATCCAATGATCCCTCCCGTGGTCCCATGCCTTGTACATAACTTGTACATAAACGCAAAGTGCGACTATTTTTAAACTGCCAGCGTGTCTGGCACGGGAGCAGGGCCGTATAAGAACAGGGAGTTGATTGTGTCCAGACCAGTGAGTGAAGTGAAGGTATTGGTGGTTGATGACCAACCGGTCATTGTCGAACAGCTGAGTGAATTCCTCGAAACCAAGGGCTATGTCTGCGTAGCAGCCCACTCAACCGACGAAGCCATCGAGCACTATGTGTCAGACCCGGCTATAGGCCTGCTCATCTGTGACCTGCACATGCCGGATCGCGATGGCATCGAGCTGGTGCGCGCCTTGAAGGAGCTCAACGGCAGCCAGCGCATGTTCGAGGCCATCATGTTGACGGGTCGTGCCGATAAACAGGACGTGATCCGGGCGCTACGCGAAGGCTTTGCCGACTACTACCAGAAACCGATGGACCTTGATGAACTGCTGGAAGGCGTACGCCGGCAGGAAGAGGCCTTGCTGGAGCGCCAGCGCAACCTCCGTGACCTTGGGGGATTGAACCAGCGTTTGCAGGAGCTGGCCGAGTCGGTAGACGAGCTGTATCAGGACCTGGAAAAAGCCCGTGGTCAAGGGACGCACCGGCGTGCCACTGATGCTGAAGAAAGCGAAAGTGAGCTGCCAGCAGCGTTCGAGAAACTGTCACCACGCCAGCTGGAGGTGGCGCGCCTGGTAAGCAAGGGCAAGACCAATTACCAGATCGCCTGCGAACTGGGCATTACCGAAAACACCGTCAAGCTGTATGTGTCGCAGGTCTTGCGCCTGACCCACATGCACAACCGTACCCAGCTGGCATTGGCGCTGACACCCAGCTCATCGCCGGTACATCTGAGGTTTACTACCCATTGAGGGGTTTGCTTGGAGATTGCCGGGGCTGCTTTGCAGCCCATCGCGACACAAGGCCGCTCCCACAGGTACGGCGCAGCCCTCAGGATAGCGGTGGACCTGTGGGAGCGGCCTTGTGTCGCGAAAGGGGCGCAAAGCGCCCCCCTACATTTGAAAAGCCAAACTCAGGGTCAGCCGGGGGCCGCGGTCCAGGCTGTCCAACGCCACATCCGCCAAAGGCTTCGCCACCTCCAGCGCAACGTTGAAGTAGCGTCCATCCCCCAACCGTGCGCCAAGTGCCGCCGAAGCCAAGTGCGCATCCTCCACCGCGCCCCGGTTATGCCAGGCCTGCGCCATATCCACTGCCGCATAGGGCTGAACCAACCCCAGCCCGTGATCTCGCAGGCTGTAGTTCAGCTCGTAAGATACGCCCCAACCCTTGTCGCCCTCTGCCTGGTCACGCGGGTAGCCACGGCCGAAATGCTGCCCACCAAAGCCAGCCCGTTCGCTGTCGGGCAGCCGGTCGTCACTCCAGTACAACGCCCCCGACACTACGCCCTGCCAACGCGGCGACAGCGGGTCACTTTGCAGCCCCGACAACCTGAGCCGCAGAAAGTCCATGTCGTAGCCGGCGTCGCTGCGCGCGCCCAGGTAATCCAGCCCCTGATAGACCCCGGCACTGACAATACGCAGCCGCCTGCCGTCCACTGTGCGCCAGTCACCCTCAAAGGAAACCGCGCGCACACCGGTGTCGTAGTCCCGTACCGAAGGCTGCCCACCCAGTGCGTCTTCGACGTGCTCACTGACCGCATACAAGTGCCCCTGCACAGCCATCCATTCATCCGCCCTGACAATCACTGGCTGGCGCAGGCCCACCGCATAGCGTTCACTGTCGCGCTTGCGGGTAATGTCACGGCCATCGTCCAGGCGAATACGCGTGCCCGGATCACTGCGGTAGCGCGAAGCCGACAGCAGCAGTTGGCTACCGGCAGCGTCAAGGTACTGGCTGTAGTCCAGCCGCTGGTAATGGACCTGGTCATCCCCCGGCGGCAGCAACAGGCTGGCCTTGAACTGTTCGGCCAAGCGGGTCTGGGCATTGCTGCTTGCCGTCAGCAGCGCCTGCGGATCGTCGCGACTGGTGTCGGTCACGATAACGGCGGCGTTGAACGCCTTGCGCCGCGCCTGCACGTTCAGGCGGGCTGCACCGTCAGCGGTTTGCGCCACGGCCAGCTCAGCCTCTATGGAGACACCTGGCAGGCGTTCGGCGAGCCCCAGGTAGCGCTCCAGCGTTTCCTGGGTCAGCGGGCGCTCGGCTTTCAGCCGCGCCAGCAGCTGCTGCAAATAGTCACTGGCCGGGCCGATATCGCCGGCCACGTGATAGTCCCGAATGTAACCTTCGACCAACACGACATTGACCCGGCCATCGGCCAAGTCCTGAGGGGGCAGGTAGGCGTAGGAAAGCAGGTACCCCTCCTGCCGATAGCGCTCGGTCAGGCGCTCGGTGTACTGCTGCAACTCACCAAGCGTGATGAGGTGCCCGATCAGCGGCTGGTAGTGCTCGCGCAAGTCGCTCAGGGGGAACACCGTACCGCCTTCGAAACGCACCTTGTGCAGCATCACGCGCGTATCCGCAGGCGCCCAGGCCAGGCTATCGGCACTGGGCCCAGGCAATCGCAGGTTGGGGCTGACGGGCCAGTAGGTGTCCACCGGCAGATCAGTGTCGGGCAGGCGCCGTTCGTACTCATGGCTGTCGAGAAAACCCGGCAACGACCCGGCTTGGGCCGCAAGCGCCCAAGGCAGCAACAACAAGGGCACGGCCAGAGGACGCATAGGGCGCTCCACGTTCCCACGGGTTGCGGGGCACCAGCCGGTCACACCCGTCATTTGCAAGCGTAGGTGCTGGCCCGGCTGCCGTCGAACGCCTACTCGCTGACCTGGAACGCCACCCTCGCCGTCTCGCCGCTTTCATCCAGCGCACTGAGCTCGGCCTGCCCGGCCTGCGGCAAGCGCACCAGCAGGCTGTCCTGCCCCTGGGTCTCGCCCAGTGGCTGACCATTGAGGAACCACCAGCGTCGGCCGCCACCGCCCAAGGCCGACACATGCAGTTGCAACGGCTCGCTGCTGGTAGCCGGTTGGCGCAGGTTGTCACCCGGGCGCACGCCGACGATCGACAGCGGCGGCGCGCTGGCCGGCACCTGCGGTGGGCAGGTCGGGTCGATGGCCGGCAGCCGCGCCGCGCGCCGCTCGACGCGGGGCAACCAAGGTTCCAGCGGGGCCGGCCACAAGGCGATGTCGCGAGCCTTGGCGCCTGGGCAGCCGCCATCGACGCGCAACCCCTGTTCGTTGACCCACACGCTTTCACGCAAGCCCAGGCCAAGCGGCTGGTCGGCGGCTTGCAGCGTCGGGGGCGTGGTGCCGTCCAGGGTCCAGGCAAAACGCTGACGCCGGCAGTTGGGGTCCTGTTTGCTCATCGGCTGGCCCAGCGGCCAGCAGATCGCCGACACACCGACATTCGCCGGCACCCGCTCCACCGGTGTGCTGATGCCGCGCTGGCTGTCGCGGTTGCTCAGCAGGTCATGCACCTGCAGCATCAACGGCGCCGCCGACGCCAGGCCGAACTGGCCGGGTACCGGCGTGCCATCGGGGCGGCCGATCCATACGCCGATCAGATAGCGCGGGCCCACGCCAATCGACCAGGCATCGCGAAAGCCATAGCTGGTGCCCGTTTTCCAGGCCAGTTGCGGGCGCTGTACCAGCTCGGCATGCGGGTCGCGGTCGGGGCGCGCCTGGCCACTGAGGATGCGCCGGATGATCCACGCCGCCCCCGGGGACAGCAGCCGGCGTTCCACCAGTGGCTCCTGTGGCTGCAAGCGCACCCGTGCACTGTTGCCACCCCGCGCCAGCGCCGCGTAGCCACCCACCAGGTCCTCCAGGCGGCTGCCCGCACCGCCCAGGATCAGCGACAGGTTAGGCTCGGCCAAGGGCGGCAATGCCAGTGGCATGCCCGCCATGCGCAGCTGCGCGGCAAAGCGTTTCGGGCCATAGGCCTCCAGCAATTGCACTGCCGGCAAGTTGAGTGACAGGGCCAGCGCCGAGCTGGCCGACACGGGCCCGCTAAAGCCCATCGAGAAGTTGCCGGGGCGATAGTCGCCATAACGGCGTGGCACATCCTGCAACAACGATTCGGAATGGATCAGGCCATCGTCCAGCGCCATACCGTAAAGAAACGGTTTGAGCGTGGAACCGGGCGAGCGTAGCGAGCGCACCATGTCGACGTGCCCGAAACGGCGCTCGTCGGCCAGCTCGATCGAACCCAGGTAGGCACGCACCGCCATGGTCTGCGCCTCGACCACCAGGATGGCGGCAGAGGTGCGCTCCGGCAGCCGCGCGCGCCAGCCCAGCAGCAAGTCTTCCAGGCGCCGCTGTAACGCTGCATCGAGCGTGGTGCGGATCAGCGGCGGGCTGTCGGCGCTGTTCAGGCGCCGGGCGAGCAAGGGTGCCAGGGCTGGCTCCTGGCGTGGCGCCAGCACCAGCGGCTCTTCGGCTGCCTCGCGGATTTGCTGCGCAGGCCACACCTGGTATTCGGCCAGGCGCTGCAGCACCTTGTCCCGGGCACGCTGGGCACGCTCGGGGTGGCGATCCGGGCGCAGCCGGCTGGGTGCCTGGGGCAGCACCGCCAGCAGCGCCGCCTCGGCCGGGGTCAAGTGCATGGGTGACTTGCCCAGGTACGCCCAGCTGGCTGCGGCCACACCCTGCAAGGTGCCGCCGAAAGGCGCGCGGTCCAGGTAAATCTGCAGGATCTCGCGCTTGGACAGGTGCCACTCCAGTTGCAGCGTACGCCACAGCTGGCGCAGTTTGCCGGCCAGGGTACGGTCATGCGGATCAAGCAGCCGTGCCACCTGCATCGACAGCGTACTGCCACCCGACACCACACGCCCACCCCGCAGGTTCAGCCAGGCCGCACGTGCCAAGGCCAACGGGTTGACCCCAGGGTGACGGTAGAACCAGCGGTCTTCGTAAGTCAGCAAGGCCTGCAGGTACAACGGCGATACCTGGTCGGGGCTGACCGGGTAGCGCCACACCCCCTCGGCATCGGCAAACCGCCACAAGGGCGTGCCGTCTTCGGCCAGCACTACCCGGGCCAGATCGTCGCCCGGCAACGGCAGCGGCCAAAGGCGGTCAGCCAGCCACAACAGGCCGCACAACACCAACAGGCCAAACAGCGTGGCGCGCAACAGCCTGCCCGCACGCGCTAAGCTTGGCATCGGGAACCGACCTGGCCAGGTAATGGCCAAAGGCTTGGGAACGGCAACCTCGCCAATTCGTTCATCAGGAAGCAACTATGCATGTAGAAGGTTTTTTCGAGTGGCTGGGCCAGGCACTGGGGTCGTTGATCCGCGTCATCGTCGACGCATTGAGCGGGCTGTTCAACCTGCTGGCCAATGCCGGTGGCAATTTCATTGACGGCCTGGCGCGCACGCTGGGCATGGATACCTCGCTGGTCAGCATCCTGGCCCTGATCATCGGCCTGATGCTGCTGTACTCGGCAATCCGCGCGTTCATGCGCGCCTCGATCATCCTCGGGATTATCTGGCTGGTGCTGGGGCTGTGGGTGATGAGCTGGGTGATTCACTGAATGACTCAGCTGATCTGCGCGGTGTTTGTGGGAGCGGCCTTGCGTCGCGAAAGGGCTGCACAGCAGCCCCAGGATTTCAGCTTCGCCGCATGAAGTGCCGGGGCCGCGTTGCGGCCCTTTCGCGACGCAAGG
>NZ_JBNRIK010000026.1:0-54215 GCF_053557975.1 Pseudomonas sp. XP2 | reverse complement strand
CCCCCCCCCCCCCCCCCCCCCCCCCCCCCCCCCCCCCCCCCCCCCCCCCCCCCCCCCCCCCCCCGCTCCCACAGGGTCCGTGTAGAGCGGGTCTCTAGCGGGCTTTTACGGTCATTTCACCCTGCCCATCCCCCACGGCCTGCAGGTTCGGCCGGTACATCGACTCGACCTGCGGCGGCGGCACACGGTAAGTGCCCGGGGTTACTGCCCGCGCCAGGTACAGCAGGTGGGTGGTGCCGTAGCGATCGAGCTTGAGCGCTGCAACATAACGGTCATCACGGTACTCCTGATGCACCACGCTGGCGTTCTGCATCGACTCGCGCCATTCCTTCACAGCGCTGCTGGCATTGTCCAGGCTCGCGGCGCTTTGCGCCAGGTTCTGGTTTTCCAGCTCCAGGCCGGCCGGCAGCAGGTCGACCACCAGTGCATCTGGCACTCGGTCTTCGGCCTTGAGCGCCAGGTGTACCAACACCAGGTCGCCACTGCGCAGGTTGTGCAGGTCCAGCGCCTGGCCGTTCATGCCCAGGTACTCACGACGAATCTGCATACCATTGCCGCCGGCCGCAGGTGCCTGGCGTGGGTAACCGGACAAGGTCAGTTGCTGGTACAGCGTCCCGCTGCCTTCGTTCTGTACGCTCAGTGGCGAGGCCAGCAACGGGCCTTCCAGCTTCATGCCGGCCTCGGCGTTGTTGAGCGCGCGGACCTCGCCCGCACTGTCCAGGCGTGCCTGCCACTTGCCTTCCGGCTTGCCCAGCAGGCCACGGCCGGCCAGGAACAGTGCATTGCGCTCCTGGGTCGACAGCCAGCGGTTGGCCGCCAGTTCATCCGACAAGGCGAACAGGCGCTGGTCGACCTGGCTGCTGGCCAGGTTGCTCTCCTGCAGCAATGCCAATATCAGCGCCTGGTCACGCAGGGCGCTGCCGTAATCGGCCATCCAGCCTTTGCCACGGCTGATGCCCAGGCCCGCCTGCAAAGCTTGCTCGGCGCGCGGTTTGTCGCCCATCTTGTCCAGCGCCACCGCCAGTTGCACCAGCGGCAAGCCCGAGCGGGCATCGGCACGGCGCTCGAACAGGCCACGCAGCGCACCCAACGGCGCTTGCTGGCTGCGCGACAGCACCAGCGCCGCGTAGGCCTGCACGGCAAAGCGGGTATGGTCGGCGTTTTCGCTGTAGTCGACTTCGATCAGGTTGCGCTCCTGCAGGTAGCGCAACAGGCGCTCGCTGGCTTTCTTCAGCGCTTCGGCCGGCACGCCATAACCCTGGTCACGGGCACGCAAGAGGAAGTCGGTAACGTAGGCGGTCAGCCAGTACTCCTCTTCGCTGTCCGAACTCCACAGGCCAAAGCTGCCGTTGTAGCGCTGCATGCCCAGCAGGTGCTCGATACCCATTTCAATCTTGCGCTTGCGCACATCCGCCGGCTCGCCCTTGATACCCAGGCGCTTGAGGCTGTCAGCGTCCGCGTACAGCGACGGATACAAGCCGCTGGTGGTTTGCTCCAGGCAACCGTAAGGGTACGCCTCCAGCGCACGGATCTGCTCGGCCAGGTTCAACGGCGGCCGGCTCGACAAGGCCAGGCTGGCCTCCAGGCCAGCGGGTTCGAACGCAGCCAGGTCTGCTTCGGGCAGTGTCCATGGCTGATCCTTCAAGGCCACGCGGTAGTGCTTGAGCATTGCCGGGTAGGCCGGGCGCACGCCCAGCGTCCACTCACGTTCGAACGCGGTGGTCGGCTCGTTCGGCAGTTGCAGGCCAGTGACCCGCACATGCACCTTGCCCTGCCCCAGACCACCCTGGGCCTGCACCGGAATCATCAGGGTCGAACGCTGCCCCTCGGCCAGGGCGACGGTCTGCACGGCATTGGTGGCCAGGCTCAGTTGCCCTTCGGTGGTGATTTCAACGTTCAGTTGCTGGGCACGGCCCGACAGGTTGGCCAGGTCCAGTGCCAGGCTGGTGCGGTCGCCACCGGCCAGGAAGCGAGGGGCCGAAAGCTCGGCAATCAGCGGCGCAGCGACCACGGTCTTGCCTTCGGCCATGCCGAAGTGCTCTTCGGTCCAAGCCTGGGCCATCAAGCGCAGCTCGCCGTTGAAGTCAGGGATATCGACCGTGGCCTGGCCCTCACCCTTGTCGTCCAGCGTCACCGGCAGGCTCTGCTGGGCGACGATGGTGACCGTGGTGTTAGGCCGCTTGCCGCCCTTGGCCATCGCCGCATCACCACCAAACGCCAGGCTGGCAAGGCGGCCCTGCCCGGCTTCGATCAGCTGGCCGTAGATGTCCAGTTGGTCGGCACCGTACGCCTTGCGCCCGAACAGGCTGGCAAACGGGTCGGGGGTTTTGAAATCGGTGATGTTGAGGATGCCCACATCCACCGCCGACAACAGCACGTGCACCTGTTTGGGTACGCTGCCATCAGCATTCGCGGCCTTGACCTTCACGGTCAGCGGCTGTTTCGGACGCATTTTCTCCGGTGCCTGCAGGCTCACCGCCAGCTTGCGCTCGGCGCGGTCCAGTGGCAGGTGCAGCACGCCTACTGAACGTTTGGGGGTGGCGTTGGCCTTGCGCTCACCCGGGCGGATCACCAGCGCGCTGATGTAGAGGTCGTGGCGTGCCCAGGCTTTGTCCAGTTGCACATCAAAAGCCTTACCCTCGGCGGGCACTTCGATTTCCTGCCACCACAACGGGCCATCGCTGGACTCGATCATCAGGTAGCCGCTGCCAGCGGCGGGTGGGGTGACGGTGACCTTGGCCGTGGCACCGTCGGCGTATGACGGCTTATCCAGGGCCAGCTTGACCTGATCCGGGCGCACGGCGCCGCCTTCAGCGTTGTCCTGGGCGCGATAGCCGGCCCAGAACCGCTCGCTGGACACAAGGCCGGTCTGCGGGTCTTCCACTTCGACGCGGTACGGCCCCCATTCAACCTGGAAGCTCAGCTTGGCCGTGGAGCCCGCCTTGACGCTGACTGTCTCTTCGTTCTGGGTCAGGAACTTCTCGTTGTAGGCGTAGCTCCAGCCGTCGCTCTGCGAGTAGTTCCAGTAGTAGTCACGGCGCTCGCGGATCAGCCGCACCTTGAGGTCGTTGGCCGCCAGTTTGTTGCCATCGCGGTCGGCCACCAGGAACTCGAATTCCACCGGCCCGTCGCTATTGGTTTCCTCGCCATCGAACAGGCCACGCAGGCCCGGCAGGCGCTCGGCTGGCCAGACAGGTTGCTCCAGACGCCGGGTGATTGGCCGGCCACCCGACTCCTGCAGGCTGGCCTGCACGGTCAGTTGCAGCGGCGAGCGGGCTTCGGCCCAGCGGCTTTCGATGTCGATCACCGCCTTGCCGGCCTGATCGAGCGTTACTTCGTCCAGCTCAAGGTCCTGGTTCAGCTCGGTTTCGGTGACCGAGCCAAACTGGTAGCCAGGCAGCGCCGGCACCGCCTCGCGAAGGGGGCGCACATAGGCCTGGCCACTCAGGCGATTACCGGCAGCCGGGGCGCCATAGAGGTAACGGCCATTGACCTGGATACGCGCATCCTCCTCGGGCGACAGCGGCGTGCTGCTGCCCTTCAGTTCCAGCGCCAGGCGCTCGGGCAGGAAGTCTTCGACAAGAAACTCATACACCTGCTTGCGCCCGCCCCCCAGGTCCAGCAGCAGTTGCCAACGGCCAGTGGGTGCCTCGGTGGCCAGTTGCAACTGGTATTGGTACAAGCCATTGCTGTCGGCTTCCCAGACAAATTTGCGGCTTACCTGCTCATCCGGGCGACGCACTTCCACGCTCACCGGCTGGGCTTTGACAGGCTTGCCGTCCTGGTCACGCAGCAGGCCGTTGAGCAGTACTGTTTCGCCTGGGCGGTACAGGTCACGCGGGCCGAAGATGAAAAACTGCAGCGGGTTGGCCTGGGGCCCAGTGATGTCGAACTCGGCCAGGTCCAGGGCGGCGGTGTTCAGGCGCAACAGCGTGGTGTGCACACCTTGGGTGGCGATCAGGGTATCGGCTTTGGGCGTGATCGGCAGCTGAGCGTGGCCTTTGCCGTCAGTGCTTGCCTGGGCCAGCAACTTGCCCTTCTCGTCATGGATTTCGAGGTTGACGCCGTTCAGCGCCTTGCCGCCTTCCAGCGCCTGGGCGAACACGTCGAGGCGGTCGCGGTAACGGTGCGCCGACACACCGATGTCGCTGAGGGTGAACAGGGTCGCTGGCTGCGAGTAGTCATAGGTGCCCGAGGCACGCATCACCGCCAGGTACACGCCCGGGTCCTGCAGCGGCTTGATGCCGGCGATGGGCAGCAGCACGGTTTCGCGGGTGTTACGGGCGGGGTTGAGGTCGAAGCGGCCGCTATAGACCAGCTCGGCCATGTCCAGGGTTTCCTTGGACTGGTAGTAGTACAGGCTGCTGTTGCGCCCCCAACTGGCGAGGAAGGTCGAGAGCATCTGCGGCTTGACGCGGAAGAACTCGACATCGACTTTGTCGACGTTCAGGGCAATCACCGGCAGGCCTTCGGCCAGGCGCGTGGGCAGCAGCGAACCGCGGCTGGCAAAGCCGATGGTCGGCTGCATGTCGCGGGTTTCCAGGCGGGTGACCGACTCGCTGTCCAGTTGCTTGCCGTTGACCGCGAGCAAGCCCTTGTCGACGGTCAGCACCAGCTTGCGCTGCGGCTCCAGGTGGCGCAGGCGCAGCTCCATCTGGTTGTCGGAGAGTTCCCAGGCGCCGTCGAGCTTACCCTTGACGGTGTCGACCAGGTGCACCTTGGTGGCGAAGTCCTGCTTGGCATCCAGCGGTGCGGAGAAGCTGATCGACAGCGTTGCCGCGCCATCGAGCTGCACTTCAGAAACATCCAGCACCGCAAGCTCGCGGCCCTCGTAGCGCTTGGCGAGCACAGCAGGGTCTTCGCGCTTGGGCGCTTGGGTTTCGACGGGCGCTGTAGCTACGGGTTTCTCGACCGGCGCCGGTTTGTCCGGCGTCGAAGAGTCACAGGCACTGAGCAAAGCCAGCGCGCAGGCCAGCAACAATCCTTTGTTGAACATGGAGTAGGAACTCTTAGGCAGCGTGTACGTGAGGGCAGCAACTATAGCTCAACGTCAGGTGCAGCACCCGGGCGTTGCGCGGCAAGTGAGACCATGGTCGCGCTAAATGGTTGCCGGTCGTTACACTGTGGCATTCGTTAAAGGGGGCCGCTGTGCGCCCCTTCGCGGGCCTGCCCGCTCCCACAGGTTTGGCGCCGGCCGCAAGAGCAACACTTTCCTGTGGGAGCGGGCGAGCCCGCGAAGGGGCGCACAGCGGCCCCAGGTCTCATGGAATGCAAATGCCCCAACTCGCTGCCGACTGGCGCCACCGCCCCACCCATCACAAGGTCTGGGCGCTGGCTGCGCCGATGATCCTGTCCAACATCTCTGTGCCGCTGGTGGCGCTGGTCGACAGCACGGTCATCGGCCACCTGCCCCACGCCCACCAGCTGGGTGCCGTGGCGGTGGGCGCCACGCTGTTCACCTTCATGGTCGGCCTGATGGGCTTCCTGCGCATGGGCTCCACCGGCTTCGCCGCTCAGGCCGCTGGCCGTGGTGACGGTGCAGCGTTGCGCCAGGTGCTGGTGCAAGGGTTGCTGCTGGCGGTCGGTTTTGCCGTTGTGATCGGCCTGCTGGCCCTGCCGTTCAGCCAGCTTGCACTTCATGCGATGCAACCCAGCGCAGCCTTGCAGCAATCCACCGAAGACTTCTTCCACACGCGCCTGCTTGGGCTGCCTGCAGCGTTGGCCAGTTACGCGCTGGTTGGCTGGTTTCTGGGGACCCAGAACGCCCGGGCACCGCTGGCCATCCTGCTGACGACCAACCTGCTGAACATTGTCTTGAACCTGTGGTTCGTCCTGGGGCTGGATTGGGGTGTACTGGGTTCGGCGCGGGCATCGGTGATCGCCGAGTGGAGTGCAGCCCTGCTGGGCCTGGCCCTGACCCGCCCGGCCCTGCGGGCCTACCCGGGGCAAGTCGTATGGGCGGCGCTCAAACGCTGGCAGGCCTGGCGCCCGCTGCTGGCGGTAAACCGCGATATTTTCCTGCGTAGCCTGGCGTTACAACTGGTGTTTCTGCTGATTACCGTGCAGGGTGCGCGCCTGGGTGAAGCCACGGTAGCGGCTAACGCCCTGCTGCTCAACGGCCTGTTGCTGACGGCCTACGCACTCGACGGCTTGGCGCATGCTGTGGAAGCGCTGTGCGGCCATGCCATTGGCGCCCGCGACCGCGACACCCTGCGCCGTTCGCTGGTGGTGGCCTGCGGCTGGTCGCTGATCACCAGTCTGGGGTTTGCCGGGTTGTTCCTGCTGGGTGGGCACCTGTTCATCGACTTGCAGACCGACATCGACGGTGTAAGGGCGGCGGCTTATCCGTACCTGCCGTACATGGCGTTGCTGCCGCTGATTGCGGTGTGGAGTTACCTGCTGGACGGCCTGTTCATCGGCGCGACCCGGGCGCGGGAGATGCGCAATGCGATGTTGGTGTCGGTGCTGATTGCACTGCCGGTGGCGGTGGCCATGAGCGGGTTCGGCAACCATGGGTTGTGGTTGGCGTTTCTCGGGTTCATGGGGTTGCGGGCGGTGACGTTGGGCTGGGTGGGGTGGCGGTTGCAGCAGAAGGGTGAGTGGATTCGGTGATGTTGGGGCCGCTTTGCGGCCCATCGCGACACAAGGCCGCTCCCACAAAAGGCCTGCATACGCCGGTCAATGTGGGAGCGGCCTTGTGTCGCGAAATGAGGGCGAAGCCCTCACCTGCGGTTTCACAGCCACACACAATCCCAATGCGGATACTCGCCCGCTCGCCGGACCAGGCCAGCCCGAATGGGATTGGCGATGATGTAGCGGGCAACCGCCCGGACATCCTCCTCACGTCTCAGAGCCCGGTCATGAAAGCTGGTCTGCCAGATATGTCGCCTGTCAGCGCCCACCTTGTACAAAGCACAACTGCTTCTGGACTTGAACCCACACATCAGCGTCCCCAGGTTCGTCGGGCCAAGCTCGATAAGCCAGTGAAGATGATCAGGCATCAAGACCCAGGCCAGAGATCGACAAGCCTTGCTCTCTTCACTGAACCGCAATTGCTGGACCACGGTCCTGGCGAATCGAAAATTATTGAACAACGGCGTTCGGTTACGAGTGGTTGTGGTGAGCAGATAAAGGCGCCCGGATTCAGACACTCGACCGCCACGTAAACGATGGGAGCCTGGACGTTGCATGTCGTCCTCCTTTGAACATTGCATTCAAAGGTAGCGGCATTGGTGCGATGGACCAGGGCCGGATATTTACCGGTTGTGACGCTGGTGAGGGCTTCGCCCTCATATCGCGACGCAAGGCCGCTCCCACAAAAGGCAGCACAGGCTTTTGCAGGAGCGGCCCCAGCAATTACGACGACAGGTACGAAGACCGGGTCAGCCCAAGGCGCAAGGCATCCAGGTACTGCGTGCGCTCACGCGCAGTGATTTTGGCGCTGGCCACCTTGTCGCGGTAGTGAGTCATCAACTCCTCCGGCGACAGGTGCACGTAGCGCAGCATGTCTTCGATGGTGTCGTGGGTCTCGATACCGGCGTGGTACACGCTGCCGTCAGCGTTCTGGTAGATGTTCACCGAGTCGGTGTCACCGAACAGGTTGTGCATGTCGCCCAGGATTTCCTGGTAGGCACCGACCAGGAACACGCCCAGCAGGTAGTCCTCGCCCTCCTTCAACGCATGCACCGGCATGCTGGTCTCGATGCTCTGCTCGTCGACGTACTGGTTGATCTTGCCGTCCGAGTCGCAGGTCAGGTCCTGCAGTACGGCGCGGCGCAGCGGCTCTTCGTCCAGGCGGTGCAGCGGGATGATCGGCAGCACCTGGCCAATGGCCCAGGTGTCCGGCAGGCTCTGGAACACCGAGAAGTTGCAGATGTACTTGTCGGCCAGCTTGTCGTTCAGCTCGTCGAGCACCTGGCGGTGCGAGCGCTGGCGGGCTTTGAGCGAATTATGCAGGCGGCGGCACACGGCAAAGTAGCACTGCTCGGCCAAGGCTTTCTCGCTCAGGCTGATCTTGCCATCGGCGTACTGTGCCGCCACGTCACCCATGTAGTGGGTGGCGCGCCAGTAAGTCTCGGTCACCATCTCGATGTCAGTCGGGCCAAGCAGGTCGGCCAGCCACTGCACGGTCTCGGGCAGGGCTTCTTTGTTCTCGATGGTGGGTACGTCGTCGTTGTGTTTCTCGACGTCGGTGACCTGGATCACCAGCATGGCATGGTGCGCGGTCAGCGAGCGGCCACTCTCGGAGAAGATGTGCGGGTGCGGCAGGCCCTGCGCGTCGCAGAACTCCTTGAGCATGCCCACCACCACGCCAGCATAGTCGTCCATGTCGTAGTTGATGGAGCTGGCATTGCGCGAGTGGGTACCGTCATAGTCCACGCCCAGGCCACCGCCAACGTCGATGTGGTCGACCGGCAGGCCCAGCGCGCGCAGCTCGCCGTAGTAACGGATGGCTTCCTTGAAACCGTGCTGGTAGTCGGCCAGGTTGGCGATCTGCGAGCCCATGTGGAAGTGCAGCAGGCGGATGCCCTGGTCCAGGCCGGCATCGCGGAAGCGTTGCACCACCGAGATCAACTGGGCAGCCGACAACCCGAACTTGGACTTCTCGCCACCGGTGTCGGCCCATTTGCTGGAGGCCAGCGACGACAGGCGCACGCGCAGGCCGACCTGGGGTTTCACCTTGAGCTCGGCGGCCTCGTCGATCACCAGGGCCACTTCCGACTCTTTCTCGATGACGATGAACACGTTGTGGCCAAGCTTCTGGCCCATCAACGCCAGGCGGATGAACTCACGGTCCTTGTAGCCGTTGCAGACGATGGTACCGCCCTTCGGTGCCAGCGCCAGCACTGCCAGCAGCTCGGGTTTGGAGCCGGCTTCCAGGCCGATGGAGACGTTTTGCGTGGCGATGATGTTTTCCACCACCGCTTCCTGCTGGTTGACCTTGATCGGGTACAGCGCGGTGTACTGGCTCTGGTACTCCAGGCGCGCGATATTGGCATCGAACGCACCGGTCAGCTGGCGTACGCGGTCCTGCAGAATGTCGGGGAAGCGCACCAGCAAGGGGAGCGACAGGCCGCTTTGGCGCAATTCGTCAACCTGCTCGTACAGGTCGATCGGCGCGCTGTCGGGGCCGTTGGGGCGCACTTCGACGCGCCCCGCTTCATTGATGGCGAAATAACCAGCGCCCCAATGGCGGATGCCATAAACACTGCGGCTGTCGGCCACGGTCCACTGGCTACCATCGTCTTTGCGTGTGCGTCGTACGGACATTCAAGTCCCCTATAGATAAGTCGAAGACACTGCCCCGCAGGCAGCGGAGCGAGTGTAAAAGCTGAAAATGACGATTCATCCGTGCTCAGGCATAGACCCTGACCACGGGAACGAGTTTAGAAAGCGCTGGGCAAAAAATCGCGCGATGGCCTCAGCCGCCGGACTTTTTCGCCTTGAAACCCTGTTTGGTCAGCTCGCCGATCAACAGCTCGACATGGTCGCCCTGGATCTCGATAACCCCGTCCTTCAGGGCGCCGCCGGTACCGCAGCGGCGCTTGAGCGTGGTCGCCAGCTCTTTGAGCTGGTCGGGCGGCAGCGGCACGCCGGTGACAGTGGTCACGGTTTTGCCGCCACGGCCTTTGCTCTCACGGCGCACACGGGCAATGCCGTCACCTTCGGGGATGATTTGCTGCTTGCAGATGCATGCATCCACCGGCTGGCCACAGTCGGGGCAGTGCCGACCGGCATCGGTGGAGTAAACGAGACCGCCAAGGGCGGAAAAGGAAGAAGCTTTCTTGGCCACTTTTGTTCCTCTGTGCTGAGGACAAAAACTGGTCGTGCCCTGGGGTTGAGGCCGACCGCGAAGCCCCACTCTGGCAGGGGCGGCGCTACTGCCGCAAGACTTGCGACAGCCCGAGAAGGGCGCGCAGTGTAACGATAAATCCGGCTGTTGCTAAGTACTGGAATGCGCCATTTTGCGAATGTTTTGCGACTTCAGCGCCTGTCGTCGCCCGCGCGGGTGCAAACTGGGGCGCCTTCCTCAGGAGACAGGCCCGTGACGATACCTGAAATCGGCGTATTCATTGCCAAGTGGCCCAAGCTGGGCGTAGCGCACGCGACACCATGGCAGGTAACCCTGACATGTGAAAGCAACGTCCTGTCACTCATTGAGCAGCTCGAAAGGGGCTATCGGCGCGAAGGCGATTGCGCCATTCACGAAACGGCCATCGTCGAACCCGGTGCAGTACTGAAAGGGCCGATTATCATTGGCCCGCAGGCTTTCGTGGCTGCGGGCGCCTACCTGCGCGGCGGGGTATACATCGGTAGCAACTGCATTGTCGGACCAGGCTGTGAGGTGAAAAGCAGCTTCATGCTCAGCTCAAGCAAGTTGGCACACTTCAACTTCGTCGGCGACTCGCTGATCGGCGAAAACGTCAATATCGAAGCCGGGGCAATCATCGCCAACTACCGCAATGAACTGGACGGGGCAATGATCAGGATTCGCCATGGCCAGGCGGTCATCGCCACTGGCGCAAACAAGTTCGGTGCGTTGATAGGCGATGGCTGCAAAATTGGCGCGAATGCAGTCATCGCGCCGGGTGCGTTGCTTCTGCCGGGTACCCGCGTGCCGCGCCTTGGGCTAGTCGACCAGTTTGCCTACGACTGACTGGCCTTGTAGCGCTGCAATGCCACTAAAGAGTCCGGACAGTAGGATTGGGTCTGGCTTTCTGACTCTGCCTGCTCCAACCCGATGAAGCGCGCCTCGATTACTTCTTCTGGCTGCAAACGCAAAGGCGCATCCGACACCGCCGAATACACAGCACACCACAGGCGGTTGTCGGGCTGGTCAAAGTAGAACCGCTCGTGAAAACGCAACTCGACACCTTCGATTCCCAGCTCTTCGGCCAGCTCACGGGCCGCCGAGTCGGCATAAGCCTCCCCGGCCGACACCATGCCGCCGGCCGCCACATCCCAGTAACCGGGGTATAGCGCCTTGCTCAGGGTACGCCGATGCACGCACAGCTCACCGGCACTGTTGAACAGCAGGATGAACGTGCAACGCCCGATCAGCCGTCGCTCACGCAGTTCGGCGCGGGGCAAGGCCCCCAGCACCTGGTCGGCTTCGTCCACCCAGGCAACCAGCTCGCGGTCGGAGGCCGCCCGGTGGGCGGCCTCGCTTGGGCTGATGGCCATTCTCAACCCTGCGACAGCAACTGACGCAGGTCGATGACCGCAGCGTTGGCCCGGGAAATGTAGTTGGCCATGACCAGCGAGTGGTTGGCCCACATGCCAAAGCCACTGCCATTGAGCACCATCGGGCTCCATAGCGGCTCTTGCGAGGCTTCCAGTTCACGGATGATCTGACGCACGCTGACCGTGGCATTCTTCTTCGCCAGCACGTCGGCGAAGTCCACCTCAATGGCGCGCAGCAGGTGCGACAGCGCCCAGGCTTGGCCGCGGGCTTCGTAGAACACGTTGTCGATCTGCAGCCATGGGGTTTCCACCACCTCCTCGTCCACCTGCGGTGCCTGGCCGGCAACGACCGACTCGGTCTTCAACGTGGTGTTGAGCTTGACCCGGCCAACGCTGGCCGACAGGCGCTGCGACAGCGAGCCAAGGCGAGTGGCCACGTCACCCAGCCAGTTGTTCAGGTTGTCGGCGCGGGTGTAGAAGATCGCACCCTTGTCGCCAGAAGCCAGACGCGTCTGGTAACGGGACAGCGACTTGATGCCCTCTTCGAACTCCGACTCGCTCGATGGCAGGATCCAGCTCTTGTTGTCGAAGTTGAAGCGCGGCTCGGCCTTGGCCAGGTCGGCATCTTCGGTGGACTGCGACTGCGAGCGGGCAAAGTCCTTGCGCAGGGCGCGGGACAAGTCGCGTACCTGGACCAGCACGCCATATTCCCAGCTCGGCATGTTGTCCATCCACAGCCCTGGCGGGAAGCGGTCGTTGGAGATGTAGCCACCAGGCTTGTTCAGCAAGGTACCGGCCACGGTCTTGAGGGTTTCGATGGTGGTGTAGCCCACCACCATCTGCTGGCCACCGCGCTCAGCGGCAGACTGGGCATTCTGCTGAACCGGGAACAGGTCCGGCTCCTGGCTCCAGTACCAGCCCAGGCCGATGCACACCAGCAGGTACAACCCGATCAGGGTCCCCAGGGCACGGCTCCAAAGGCCGCCCAGGTAGCTACGGGCGGCAGCGCCGCGGCCGTCGACACGCTCACGGGGCTCGGCTTTGGCCTCGCGGTTTTTCCAGTCCAGCATGGCTTTGTCCTTAATCAGTCACGACGGTTCTAGGGCTTGGACCACAGGCCTGCGCCAGGGTGCCACGGCAAGCCCGCATGGCAGCACTATAAAGCAGACACCACCGTACGCATAAGCGACCTGTCAGTCAGCAACTGAATATTCGTTCTGGCCGCTTTGTTGATACAGGGCAGTCACGTCTTTGAAAAGAGCTGCTAGCATAGAGCCATCATCGCCCCTGCACACCCCAACCTATAAGTAGCCAGGACATGAGCCAAGCAGTCGAGCCGAGCCCGCTGTGCCCCGCCCAGCAGCTGACGCGTAGCGGCCTGCGCAAGGATGACCCACTCGATCAGGTGCTCAAGCCGCCCCTGCGCAAACCGGTGTACATCCTGCTGCAGGACCACGAGCGTGCCCAGCGCCTGGCTCAACAACTGGAATTTTTTGGTCTGCTAGTGCAAGCGCTGCCCAGCGCTGCGGCGTTTCTCGCCTCGATCAGCGAATACCCGCCCTCGGCCGTGATCATGGATGTCGACTTCACCGGTGCCGGCCAAGGCCTGCTGCTGGCCACCCAGCTGCAGAAGGGCGTGGCGCAACCTGTTCCGCTGCTGTTCTTCAGCCACCATGAAGCCGACACCCCGACCCGCCTGGCGGCCGTGCGCGCCGGCGGCCAGGACTTTCTCACCGGCAGCCTGGAGGCTTCCAGCCTGCTGGAAAAGGTCGAGTTGCTGACCAACGCCGCCCCGCACGACCCCCTGCGTGTGCTGATCATCGACGATTCGCGCACCCAGGCCCTGCATACCGAGCGCGTGCTGGCCAGCGCCGGCATGGTCACCCGTAGCCTGACCGACCCGATCCGCACCATGGCAGAGCTTGCCGATTTCCAGCCCGACCTGATCATCCTCGACCTGTACATGCCAGCCTGCACCGGCCCGGAACTGGCCAAGGTGATCCGCCACAGCGACCGCTATGTGAGCGTGCCGATCATCTACCTGTCTGCCGAGGACGACCTGGACAAGCAGCTGGATGCCATGAGCGAGGGCGGTGATGATTTCTTGACCAAGCCGTTTCGCTCACGCCACCTGATCACCACCGTGCGCAACCGTGCCGCCCGCGCCCGGCACCTGAAGGCGCGCATGGTGCGCGACAGCCTGACCGGGCTGTACAACCACACCCACATCCTGCAACTGCTGGAAGACTGCAGCTTCCGCGCCCGCCGTGAGCAGCAGCCGTTGAGCTTTGCCATGCTCGACATCGACCACTTCAAGAAGATCAACGATCGCCACGGCCACCCCATGGGCGACCGGGTAATCAAGAGCCTGGCGCTGTTCCTCAAGCAACGCTTGCGCAAGACCGATTTCATTGGCCGCTATGGCGGTGAAGAGTTCGCCATTGTCATGCCCAATACCGCGCTGGACGCGGCGCACAAGGTGCTGGACGAGATTCGCCGGCGCTTTGCAGAGATCATCTACCCGGCGCAGCCGCGGGATTTGCAGTGCACCTTCAGTGCCGGGGTGGTGCAGCTGGATGAGGTGCTGGACGCGCTGACCATGGCCAGTGCAGCGGACGAAGCGCTTTACCGGGCCAAGCATGCGGGGCGTAATTGCGTAGTGCGAGTGGAGCCTTGAAACAGATTTACCCGCGAAGAGGCCGGAGCAGGTGAAACAAATGAAGGCACTGTGCCACTTTTTTCTGGCACCAAGCCCCTGTCGTCATCACCCCGTCACAAAATCGCAATAACTTCAGGCGCCTACCTCTCCCCTTCGCAGGAAGTTCGCGGCGATGCGCCTGAAGTGGCTGACCAATTTCAACACCCTGTTGCTGGTAACGGTGTGTCTCGCCCTGGGCGCCACCCTGTGGTGGTCGCAGCGTGCCCTGGAGCGCCCCTACCAGATGATGGAGCGCTACCTGGGCCTGTCTCAGCAGTTCCAGAACCAGGCAGCACGTAATATCCAGTTCTACCTTGGCAGCGGCGATGCCCTGCGCCATGCCGCCGCCATGGAGGCCAACCAGCAGCTTCAGGCCACCCTGACCGAGTGGCCCACTGAGCTGGCTGGCAAACTGCGCCCCAGCCTCGACAGCCTGCAGGCCTTCACCGCCAACGAGCTGCTGGCCGCCGGTAAACTGGCTGGTGACCCGCAAGCCCTGCTGTTGCAGGCCGAGCGGGAGCTGGGGGCCAACCTCGAACAACTGGCCGGCTACGCCCGCGACAGCGGCAGCGCCGATGCCAACCGCTACCTGTTGCCAGTGCTCGACGCCACCGTGCACCTCGGTCGCCTGTCGCTGGCAAGGGACAAGCTGGTCAGCAGCGGCCGCCCGGAGCTGGCCGACGAAGTAGAGCGTGAACTGCAACTGATCCGCACCCAGGCGCAAGCCATCGACGGCGTGCCGTTGTTGGGCGTGACCCGCGCAGCCGAATCCGTTGCCGACGACTTCGCCGCCATGATGGGCCTGGAAACCCAGGCCAGCGCCCAGCAGGAAGACATTGCGGTGGGCCTGAAGCGTGAACTGCAAAGCCTGCTAAGCCGCTACCCGGCCGAACTGCAACGCACCCGCGAACAGATCGAACGCCGCGCCGCCCTGGCCGCCAGCACCAGTCAGCGCCTGGAGGCGGTGCAGCAAGCCATTGCCGCGCTGGAACCCGAAGTACGCGGCGAGCATGCAAAGATCGCCGCCGAGGTGCGCATCATCCAGGGCCTGATGATCGGCCTGATACTGCTCATCGCCTTGCTGATCGACACCTTGCAGCGGCGCCTGACCCGCACCCTCACCAGCCTTGCCCCAGCCTTGTCATGTTGGGCCGAGGGCGACTTTGCCCAAGCCATCTCCCTGGGCAAGACCAACCGCGAACTGCACGATATCCAGGAGTCGCTCAACCGCCTGCGCCAGTACCTGGTGGAGCTGGTCGGTACCATCCGCCACAACGCCGAGCAGGTGGCTGGCAGCAGCCACGCCCTGGCCGGTATGAGCGCTGCCCTGCACGACGGCGCCGAGCGCCAGGCGGGCGATACCGGGCAGATCCGCGACGCCTTGGGTGAACTGGAGGCGACCATCCAGCAAGTGGCGGGGGATGCCAGCGCCGCCGCCGATGCCAGCCGCGATGCCGGGCGCGCGGTGGAGCAGGGCCAGGCGGTCATTGGCCAGAGCCTGTCCGGCTTGCGCGAGCTGGTTGATGAAGTGCAAGGCAACGCCCGCATGATCGAGCAATTGGCGGAAGAGTCGGCGACCATCGGCGGGGTGCTGACAGTGATCCGCTCGATTGCCGAACAGACCAATTTGCTGGCGCTGAACGCTGCGATCGAAGCGGCACGAGCGGGGGAAATGGGCCGTGGCTTTGCTGTGGTAGCCGATGAAGTGCGTTCGCTGGCGCAGCGCACCACGGGGGCGACCGGCGAGATTCAGGCACTGATCGACCGCCTGCAGCAAGCGGCGAAAGGTTCGGTGGCAGGGATGCGCGCGCAGCTTGAGCATGCCGAGGCTACGGCCAGCCAGGCTCAGGCGGCGGATGGCGCGCTGGACGAGATTGTCTGTGCCATCCGCACCATTTCCGACACAGCGGTGCGCATTGCCGATGTCACGGCGCAGCAGAGTGGTGCGGTGAGTGACATTCGTGACCACAGCGAGCGGATTCACGAGCTGGGCGAAGACAACCTGCAGCGCATTGGTGAAGGGCGCGTGCAAGGCGAGCAGTTGCTCAGCCTGGGCGGTGAGCTGAACCGGGCGGTGCGGGCTTTTAGGGTTTGAGTTGGGCCTTTCAGCGCCTGTGAGATCGAGCGCCGCCCGCGCGGCGCATCGCGAGCTGCGCTCGCTCCTACGTTTGTTTCGGGCCAGTTATGCCTGCGACAGGCGCGCGCGACCGCCTTGTTTGTACGACTCGATATCGTGCCATGCGCCAAGGGGGTCGCGCGCAAATCCCACAGAAATGATTGGCCCGAAACAAACGTAGGAGCGAGCGCAGCTCGCGATGCGCCGCGCGGGCGGCGCTCGATCTGCCAGGCGCCAAACATGTCACGGCAAGCGCTGCTGGCCCCAACCCGCACCAACTCCGCTATCATGCCCAGCACGTTCCACCTCGCGAGTCCGCCATGCGCCGCCTGTTTTTCCTGCTGTTCCTGCTGCTGGCCAGCCCTGCCTTCGCCACGGGCCTGCTCGACAACCGCCCCAGCGCTACCCTCGGCGCCGCTTCGCTGGCCAACAACGCCGACTTCCTGCCGGTTCACGACGCCTTCAAGCTCAGCCTGGTCCAGGCCGACGCGCACACCCTCAAGCTGCGCTTCGTCGCCACCGAGGGCTACTACCTCTACCGCCACCGCTTCCAGTTCCACACCGAGCCGGCAGACATCACCCTGGGCGCGCCGAACATCCCCAAGGGCGAGGCCAAGCACGATGAGTTCTTCGGCGACGTCGAGGTGTACCACGGCGTGCTCGACATCGAACTGCCGCGCACCGACCCGCGTGCCTTCACCCTGCTGGTGGGCTACCAAGGCTGTGCCGACAAAGGCCTGTGCTACCCACCGGAAACCGCACGCCTGAGTATTGATGGCGAAGGCGGTGCCAACGCCCCCGCAACGGCCGAACACGGCTGGAACTGGAAATCGCTGCTGTTGTTCTTTCTCGCCGGGGTGGGCCTGACCTTTACCCCGTGTGTACTGCCGATGCTGCCGATCCTGTCGGGCGTAGTGCTGCGCGGCCAGGTGGGTGGGCTGCGCGGGCTGGCGCTATCGCTGGCGTACGTGCTGCCGATGGCGGCCAGTTTCGCAGCGCTCGGCGCGCTCATGGGCCTGTTCGGCGCGGGCCTGAACCTGCAGGCGCGCCTGCAGTCGGCCTGGGTGCTGGTGCCCTTCGCCCTGTTCTTCGTGGTATTTGCCTTGGCCATGTTCGGCCTGTTCGAGCTGAAGCTGCCCCAGGCCCTGAGCAACCGCCTGAACAACGTCGCCAATCATACCCGGGGTGGCTCGCTGCTGGGTGCGGCAGTGCTGGGCGTGCTCTCCAGCCTGCTGGTTTCGCCTTGCGTATCAGCCCCGCTGGCTGGCGCCCTGCTGTATATCAGTGCCAGCGGCGATGCCCTGGGTGGCGCACTCAAGCTGTTTGCCCTGGGCCTGGGCATGGGTGCACCCTTGTTGCTGGTGGCCACCGGTGGCGCGGCCTGGCTGCCAAAAAGCGGCCCGTGGATGAACACGGTGAAAAACGCCATCGGGGTGCTGCTGCTGGGGCTGTCCATTGGCTTGCTCAGCCGCGTGCTGCCGGGCCCTGTGACCTTGCTGCTGGTGGGGTTCCTCGCAGCCGGCGTGGCACTTTTCCTGGGCGCCCTGGAGTTCGTCGTCAAGACCGCACGCCAGCGCCTGGCCCAACTGCTAGGCCTGGCTTTGCTGGTATACGCCCTGGCCTGCTGGTACGGCGCCCTCAGTGGCCAAGGCGACCCGCTTCGCCCGCTGCCCGTTGCAGCACTTGCGGCCACCGGCAGCAGCCAGGCGGCAAAGACGGATGCCTGGCAGACCATCACCACCCCCACCGCACTGGACGCCGCACTGGCCCAGGCCAAAGCGGCCGGCCAGCCGGTGCTGCTGGACTGGTATGCCGACTGGTGCATCAGCTGCAAGGTGATCGAGCATGAAGTGCTCAACGCGCCGCAGGTTCAGGCGCAGCTGGCCGGCTTCAAGCTGTTGCGTTTCGACATCACCGAGAGCAATGCCGAGCAACGCAAACTGCTCGATCGCTACCAGCTGTTCGGCCCACCTGCCCTGTTGTTCTTTGCCGCGAACGGCAGCGAAATTACCGCTGATCGGGTGATTGGCGAGATAAACGCCGGTGAATTCGCGCAAATTCTGGCCCGCGTGCGCGGCAAAGTAGGTCTATAACTTCCCGCGTGCCGGGAAAAATCCTGAAATAGATGACCAGATTTAATTATTTGGTCACATACTTCGCGCGAATCTCGGACATCGTGCTGGCTATTGCCGGGAACTGGACACTTGCCGTCGCTTTACGGCACACTCGCCGCGCTGTGTCGAATTGCCCTACAAATCCAAGGAATCCGCAGATGGCAACGCTACTGGTGCTCCACGGCCCCAACCTCAACCTGCTCGGTACTCGCGAGCCAGGCCATTACGGCGCCGTGACCCTGGCCCAGATCAACCAGGACCTGGAGCAACGTGCCCGCGCGGCAGGCCACCATCTGCAGTACCTGCAGAGCAATGCCGAATACGAACTGATCGACCGCATTCACGCCGCACGCAACGAGGGTGTGGACTTCATCCTGATCAATCCGGCTGCTTTCACCCACACAAGCGTCGCATTACGTGACGCATTGCTTGCAGTGAGCATCCCATTCATCGAAGTGCACCTGTCCAACGTGCACAAACGCGAACCGTTCCGTCACCACTCCTACTTTTCCGATGTTGCCGTAGGGGTGATCTGCGGTCTGGGCGCCAGCGGTTATCGCCTGGCCCTGGAGTCCGCGCTGGAACAACTGGCTGCCAACGCACAGCCCAAATGATGAAAACCCTGGCCTCAGTGGGCCAGGGTTCGATAGAAACGTATCGATACGTTTTTTAAATTTCGCCCCCTGACCGAACCTTTGGGAGTTGATGATTAATGGATATCCGTAAAGTCAAGAAACTGATCGAGCTGCTGGAAGAGTCTGGCATCGACGAACTGGAGATCAAGGAAGGCGAAGAGTCGGTCCGTATCAGCCGTCACAGCAAGACCCCAGCTGCCCAACAGTTCTACGCACCAGCACCGATGGCCGCTGCACCTGCTGCTGCCCCGGTTGCCGCTGCTGCTCCAGTCGCCGAAGCCGCTGCCGCAGCCCCGGCCCTGAAAGGCACCGTGATCCGCTCGCCAATGGTAGGTACCTTCTACCGCAAGCCTTCGCCGACCTCGCCGAACTTTGCTGAAGTTGGCCAGACCGTGAAGAAAGGCGACACCCTGTGCATTGTCGAAGCCATGAAGATGATGAACCACATCGAAGCCGATGTTGGCGGTGTCATCGACGCCATCCTGGTAGAAGACGGCCAGCCGGTTGAGTTCGACCAGCCGCTGTTCACCGTCGTTTGAATCGCGGAGAGCCAACGATGTCTGGGAAGCTCGAAAAAGTCCTGATCGCCAACCGTGGGGAAATTGCCCTGCGGATCCTGCGTGCCTGCAAAGAGCTGGGCATCAAAACCGTCGCTGTGCACTCCACCGCCGACCGTGAACTGATGCACCTGGGCCTGGCAGACGAGTCGGTCTGCATCGGTCCTGCATCGTCCAAGGATTCCTACCTGCATATCCCGGCAATCATCGCTGCCGCCGAAGTCACCGGCGCCACCGCGATTCACCCGGGCTACGGTTTCCTGGCAGAAAACGCCGACTTCGCCGAACAGGTTGAAAAATCCGGTTTCGCCTTCATCGGCCCGAAAGCCGATACCATTCGCCTGATGGGCGACAAGGTTTCGGCCAAGGACGCGATGATCAAGTCGGGCGTGCCGACCGTACCGGGCTCTGATGGCCCGCTGCCAGAAGACGAAGAAGTCGCCCTGGCGATTGCCCGTGACGTCGGCTACCCGGTGATCATCAAGGCCGCCGGTGGCGGTGGTGGTCGCGGCATGCGCGTGGTGCACAAGGAAGAGGACCTGATTTCCTCGGCCAAGCTCACCCGTACCGAAGCCGGTGCTGCCTTCGGCAACCCGATGGTCTACCTGGAGAAGTTCCTGACCAACCCACGCCACGTGGAAGTACAGGTTCTGTCCGACGGCCAAGGCAACGCCATCCACCTGGGCGACCGTGACTGCTCGCTGCAGCGCCGTCACCAGAAGGTTCTGGAAGAAGCACCAGCCCCGGGCATCGACGAGAAAGCCCGTCAGGAAGTGTTCAAACGTTGCGTCGATGCGTGCATCGAGATCGGCTACCGTGGTGCCGGTACTTTCGAGTTCCTGTACGAGAACGGCAGCTTCTACTTCATCGAGATGAACACCCGTGTGCAGGTTGAGCACCCGGTGTCGGAGATGGTTACCGGTATCGACATCGTCAAGGAGATGCTGAGCATCGCCGCTGGCAACAAGCTGTCGTTCCGCCAGGAAGACGTTGTGATCCGTGGCCACTCGCTGGAGTGCCGGATCAACGCCGAAGACCCGAAGAAGTTCATCCCGAGCCCAGGCAAGGTAAAACACTTCCACGCCCCGGGCGGCAATGGCGTACGCGTCGATTCGCACCTGTACAGCGGCTATTCGGTTCCGCCGAACTATGACTCGCTGATCGGCAAGCTGATCACCTACGGCAAGGACCGCGAAGAAGCCATGGCGCGCATGCGCAATGCCCTGGACGAGATCGTCGTTGACGGCATCAAGACCAACATCCCGCTGCACCGTGACCTGGTACGTGATGAAGGTTTCTGCAAAGGCGGCGTGAACATTCACTACCTCGAGCACAAACTGGCTAACCAGGACTGATCGAGCAGTGCGATGTCGCAAAACCCCGGACTGGTTCCGGGGTTTTTTATTGCCTGCCGGGGCCCTACCCCTTCATCCGCGGCATCTCGATGCAGTGCTCATGCACACGCCGATACAAGGTAGCCCGCGATATCCCCAACGCCCGCGCCGCATCGGCCGGTTTCCAGCGATGGCGGATCAGCGCGTCCAGCAGCAACTGCCGGGCCGGGCACGATACACCGCTGTCACTCGAAACGACTGCCTCGCCCCGCACCGCTTGTGGCAAATCCAGCAAGCGAACCTGCCCGACTTCACTCACCGCGCAGGCATAGCGCAAGACCTGCCGCAGCTGGCGCAGGTTGCCCGGCCAGCGATAAACCAGCAACGCCTGTAGCGCATCATCGGCCAGCACCACGTCGACCCCACAGGCTTCGGCTTCTTCGGCCAGCAACTGGTGGATCAGCCCCAGGCGGTCCTCGCGCTCACGCAAGGGCGGCAGCTCGAAGCGGGCATTGGCCAGGCGGTAGTACAGGTCTTCACGAAAACGCCCGTCCGCCACCATCGTTGCCAGGTCACGGTGGGTGGCGCAGATCACCTGAATGTCCACGCGTTCGCGCCGTGCAGCACCCAGCGGCGCCACTTCGCCTTCGGCCAGCACGCGCAGCAGGCGGGTTTGCAGGTTCAGCGGCATGTCGCCGATTTCGTCAAGGAACAGGGTGCCGCCATCAGCCTGCTGCAACAGCCCCTGCATGCCTTTGCTGGAAGCCCCGGTGAAGGCCCCGGCCACGTAGCCAAACAGCTCGCTCTCAATCAGGTTTTCCGGGATGGCGGCGCAGTTCAGCGTGACAAACGGGCCGTCGCGGCGCTGGCTCTGCTGGTGCAACTGACGGGCGAAAACTTCTTTGCCGACCCCCGTCTCGCCTTGTACCAGCACCGCCAGGTTGCAGTCCTTGACCCGCGTGGCCAGCCGCAAGTGCTGCTCGATGCGGGGGTCCTGAGCCTGACGCAAGGGCTGCACGCGCGGGCGCTGCTGCGGGGCGCTGACACGGCCATACAGCCCGCCCAGGCCCGGCAGGCGCTGGGCGGACGAGGTGTTGACGCGCCGTAGCTGCCCCATGTCGAACAGTTCGCCAATGTGCTCAGGCAAGCGCCCCAAGTGCTGTACCAGCCGCTTGCGCGCCAGGCTGTTGATGGCTTGCAAGCGGCCGTCGGCATCCCAGGCCAGCAGGTAGTCGGGCTGGCTTTCCACATAACCCGGTGTGCCATGGGCACGCATCACCCAGTGGCCCTGTGCACTGTGCATGAAGAAGGCGTTTTCGATTTCACGGGCAGTCTGCTCGACCAACTGGCGGATCAAGTGTTGGCTGCGGCGATCATCCGGTGACTGCAGGGCCGAAACATCCACCACGCCCAGCAACTCGCCCTGCGGGTCGAACACCGGCGCTGCGGTGCAGGTCAGGCCGATGAAGGCTGCGCGGAAGTGATCGCGCTTGTGCACCGTGACCGGCGCCTTGCTGGTCAGCACCGCCGCCACACCGCAGGTGCCCTCCTCACCTTCCGACCAGCAAGTGCCCAGGTACAGCCCGGCCTTGCGGCAGTCATTGCGGATGGCCGATTCGACCCGGTAATCAATGGTGCGCCCCTGGGCATCGGTCAGCAGCACGCAGTAGTCGGCGCCGCGCACCCGCTCGTGCAGGCGTGCCACGGCATCGCCAGCGATGCGCAGAAACAGTTCGGCGCGTTCGCGGCATTCGTTGAGCAGGCTTTGGGACAGGATGCGCGGCCCCTGTTGGGACCCGGGGTCGAGGCGGTACAGCTCCATGGAACGGCGCCATGAATCGAGGATCAGCGCTGGCACCGGTGCCTGGGGCAGGCGGTCGGCATTCTTCAGCACCCGGCTGACGCAGTCGACATGGGCTCGGGAGTTCGCGGCAAGCATTCAGGCCCTCCGGTTCTCGTTGCTGTTTTTATCGTTGTCCGGCCATTAAGCGCTTCCACGCATGCCCCGACAAGCACTGTGTGATTACCGGCTGGCTTGAGACGCTGCGTCTCAGCGTCTCGTCAACCAACGCCCCCCGTTGGCACCCAGCGTCTCGTGGACGCCACCAGGGGCACGTACTGCCGTGCAAGCAAACCGCTCTGGCACGGGCGCTTCAGCCAAGCCATGAAAAGCTGGCACCGGGCTTGCTCCTGCCCTTGCAAACAAAAATACGAGGTGCGCCATGCCGCTACCCGCCCCGATCGTCGGGATCATTGCCAACCCTGCCTCTGGCCGCGACCTGCGCCGCCTGACCGCCAATGCCGGGCTCTATTCGAGCACCGACAAGGCCTCGGCGATCCAGCGGCTGCTGGCTGCCTTCGGTGCTACCGGCGTCGGCCAGGTGCTGCTGCCCAGCGACATGACGGGCATCGCCGCCGCCGTGCTCAAGGCCAGCCAGGGTCCGGTCGCCCGTGACCAGCATTGGCCAGCCATCGAAATACTCGACCTGCCGTTGACCCAGACCGTTGCCGACACGCATCTGGCTACCCGCCGGATGGTCGAGCGTGGCGTGGCGATGATCGCCGTGCTCGGCGGCGACGGCACCCACAAGGCGGTCGCTGCCCAGGCGGGTGACGTACCGCTGCTGACCTTGTCCACCGGCACCAACAATGCTTTCCCCGAACTGCGTGAAGCCACCAGCGCCGGTCTGGCCGGCGGCTTGCTCGCCTGCGGGCGGGTACCGACCGATGTCGGCCTGCGCCGCAACAAGCGCCTGCTGGTCAAAGTGCCCGAACAACAGCTTGCCGAGTGGGCACTGGTGGAGGTGGCAGTCTCGCCCCAGCGCTTCATCGGCGCCCGTGCGCTCAGCCGCAGCGAAGACCTGTGCGAGGTTTTTGCCTGCTTCGCCGAGCCCCATGCCATTGGCCTGTCAGCCCTGTGCGGGCTGTGGTGCCCGGTATCGCGCCAGGCCCCCCATGGCGTCTGGGTGCGCTTGAACCCCGGTGCCGAACAGGCGCTGCTCGCGCCCCTGGCGCCCGGCCTGCTGCAAGGTTGCGGCATCACCGCCAGCGGCACGCTTATGCCTGGCGTCGCCCATCGCCTGAGCCTTTCCAGCGGCACCTTGGCCCTGGACGGCGAGCGCGAAATCGAATTCGCCGAACACGATACACCCACCATCACGCTCGACCACCAAGGGCCGCTGAGCGTGGACGTCGAGGCGGTCCTGGCGCATGCCGCCCGCCATCACCTGCTGACCGTGCCGCGTGGCCATCGGCTGCACCCTGCAACCCCGCGTTGAGACAACCCTGGAGAACAACAAGATGTCCAATCAACTCAGTACCGAGCAACTGCTGCATGCCTATGAAGTGATGCGCACCATTCGCGCCTTCGAGGAACGCCTGCACGTGGAGTTTGCCACGGGCGAGATCCCCGGCTTCGTCCATCTGTATGCCGGCGAAGAAGCCTCCGCCGCCGGGGTCATGGCCCACCTGCGCGACAGCGACTGCATTGCCTCGACCCACCGCGGCCATGGCCATTGCATCGCCAAGGGCGTGGATGTGTACGGCATGATGGCCGAAATCTATGGCAAGAAAACCGGCGTGTGCGGCGGCAAGGGCGGCTCGATGCACATTGCCGACCTGGAAAAGGGCATGCTCGGTGCCAACGGCATCGTCGGCGCCGGTGCACCGCTGGTGGCCGGGGCGGCATTGGCGGCCAAACTCAAGGGCCGTGATGACGTGTCGGTGGCCTTCTTCGGCGATGGCGCTTCCAACGAGGGTGCGGTGTTCGAAGCCATGAACATGGCGTCGATCATGAACCTGCCGTGCATCTTCGTGGCCGAGAACAACGGCTACGCCGAGGCCACCGCCGCCAATTGGTCCGTCGCCTGCGACCACATTGCCGACCGCGCCGCCGGCTTCGGCATGCCGGGCGTCACCATCGACGGCTTCGACTTCTTTGCCGTGTACGAGGCCGCCGGGGCCGCCATAGAGCGCGCCCGTGCGGGGCAAGGGCCGTCACTGATCGAGGTCAAGCTCAGCCGCTACTACGGCCACTTCGAAGGCGATGCGCAAACCTACCGCGCCCCGGATGAAGTGAAGAACCTGCGCGAATCCCGCGACTGCCTGATGCAGTTCCGTAACAAGACCACCCGCGCTGGCCTGCTCACTGCCGGGCAACTGGACGCCATCGACGGGCGCATCGAGGACCTGATCGAAGACGCCGTGCGCCGCGCCAAGTCCGATCCCAAGCCACAGCCCGCCGACCTGCTCACCGACGTCTACGTCAGCTACCCCTGAGCCGCGGATTACAAGAACAACAGGAGAACCACCATGGCAAGAAAGATCAGCTACCAGCAGGCCATCAACGAAGCCCTGGCCCAGGAAATGCGCCGCGACAACACCGTGTTCATCATTGGCGAAGACGTTGCCGGCGGTGCCGGTGCACCCGGCGAAGATGACGCCTGGGGTGGCGTGCTGGGCGTGACCAAGGGCTTGTACCACCAGTTCCCCGGCCGCGTGCTGGACGCACCGCTGTCGGAAATCGGCTACGTCGGCGCTGCCGTCGGTGCCGCCACCCAAGGCCTGCGCCCGGTGTGCGAACTGATGTTCGTGGACTTTGCCGGCTGCTGCCTGGACCAGATCCTCAACCAGGCCGCCAAATTCCGCTATATGTTCGGCGGCAAGGCGGTCACCCCGCTGGTGATGCGCACCATGTACGGCGCAGGCCTGCGTGCGGCCGCCCAGCACTCGCAGATGCTCACCTCGCTGTGGACGCACATCCCCGGCCTGAAAGTGGTGTGCCCGTCCTCGCCTTACGATGCCAAGGGCCTGTTGATCCAGGCTATCCGCGACAACGACCCGGTGATCTTCTGCGAGCACAAGTTGTTGTACAGCATGCAGGGCGAGGTGCCGGAAGAGGTGTACACCGTGCCGTTCGGCGAGGCCAACTTCCTGCGCGATGGTGACGACGTGACCCTGGTCACCTATGGCCGCATGGTCCACGTGGCACTTGAAGCAGCCAACAACCTGGCCCGCCAGGGCATCGACTGCGAAGTGCTGGACCTGCGCACCACCAGCCCGCTGGACGAGGACAGCATTCTTGAAAGCGTGGAAAAAACCGGCCGTCTGGTGGTGATCGACGAAGCCAACCCGCGCTGCTCGATGGCCACCGACATCAGCGCGCTGGTGGCGCAAAAGGCCTTCGGCGCACTCAAGGGCCCGATCGAAATGGTCACCGCACCGCACACCCCGGTGCCGTTCTCCGATGCCTTGGAAGACCTGTACATCCCTGACGCGGCGAAGATCGAAGCAGCCGTGCGCAAGGTGATAGAAGCCGCAAGGAGTGCCGCATGAGCCAGATCCATACCCTGACCATGCCCAAGTGGGGCCTGTCGATGACCGAAGGCCGGGTGGACACCTGGCTTAAGCAGGAAGGTGACGCAATCAACAAGGGCGACGAGGTGCTGGACGTCGAGACTGACAAAATCAGCAGCAGCGTCGAAGCCCCGTTCAGTGGCGTACTGCGCCGCCAGGTGGCCAAGCCGGATGAAACCCTGCCGGTCGGCGCGCTGCTGGCAGTGGTGGTGGAAGGCGAAGCCGAAGAAGCGGAAATCGATGCGGTGGTGCAGCGCTTTCAGGCCGGGTTCGTCGCCGAAGGGGGGGGCGATCAGGCACAGGGGCCGGCCCCACAAAAGGCTGAAATAGGCGGCCGCCTGGTGCGCTGGTTCGAGCTGGGAGAAGGCGGCACGCCGCTGGTGCTGGTGCACGGTTTTGGTGGCGACCTCAACAACTGGCTGTTCAACCATCCGGCGCTGGCCGCCGAACGCCGCGTGATCGCCCTGGACCTGCCAGGGCACGGCGAGTCCGCCAAAGCACTGCAACGTGGCGACCTGGATGAGCTGAGCGAAACCGTGCTGGCGCTGCTCGACCACCTAGGCATCGCCAAGGCCCACCTGGCCGGGCACTCCATGGGCGGCGCGGTAAGCCTCAACGTGGCGCGCCTGGCGCCGCAGCGGGTGGCAAGCCTGAGCCTGGTGGCCAGCGCCGGCCTGGGCGAAGCGATTAACGGGCAGTACCTGCAAGGCTTTGTCGCCGCCGCCAACCGCAACGCCCTTAAACCGCAGATGGTGCAATTGTTTGCCGACCCGGCGCTGGTGACCCGGCAAATGCTGGAGGACATGCTCAAGTTCAAGCGCCTGGAAGGTGTTGATACCGCATTGGCCCAGCTGGCATCGGCCATCGCCGACGGCAACCGGCAGCGCCACGACCTGCGTGGGGTGCTGGGGCAGCATCCGGCGCTGGTGGTGTGGGGCGGGAAGGACGCGATCATCCCGGCCAGCCATGCCGAAGGCCTGGAGGCCGAGGTGCTGGTGCTAGCCGACGCCGGCCACATGGTGCAGATGGAGGCGGCTGAAGAAGTGAACCGCAGGATGGTGGATTTTTTGCGGGGGCATTGAAGGGTATGACTTGAGTTGTGCATCGCCTGTGAGATCGAGCGCCGCCCGCGCGGCGCTTCGCGGGGCAAGCCCGCTCCCACATTTGTTTCGGGCCAGTCACTCCTGCACCCTAGGCGCGCGCCCCCTGGATGTATGACATGAGATTAATGAAGAGCAGCTGCTTACCCTTCGATATCGAATGGAACAAACAAGGGGCCGCGCGGAAAAGGTTCAGGTAGTACTGGCCCGACACAGATGTGGGAGCGGGCTTGCCCCGCGAAGCGCCGCGCGGGCGGCGCTCGATCTCACAGGCGATGAACAACTCAAGGCATGCACTTGTCTGCCCACCCTCGATCCCCCGACATTCACCCCACAGCCATCTCGCCGCGCCGGTCCGTTGCCTCATCTGCTTGTGCCCTATCTGTCTCGGCCCCTTATTCTGCGTCATACTCGGCAAACCTATTGCCCGGTCCTCGCCATGCGTCCACTGCTCCCCATTACCTTGGTCCTGCTGCTCGCCGCCTGTGGCGATGGCGAATCGCTGCTTGCGCCGGACGCACGCCTGCCTGACGGGGGGCGTTACCGGGGGCAAGTGGTCGACGGCCTGTTGCAGGGCGAGGGCCGTATCGACTACCCCAACGGCAGTTGGTACGCCGGCGGCTTCAAGGACGGGCAATGGCATGGCCAGGGCGAATGGCATGGCCAGAACGGCGAGGTTTACCGTGGCCAGTTTGCCGAGGGGCTGTTCGAGGGGCTGGGCGACCTGACCACCCCGGGCAGCCACTACAGTGGCACCTTCAAGCACGGCCGCCGCGACGGCGAAGGCACACTCAAGCAAGCCGACCAGACCTACCGCGGCCAGTTCAAGGACGACCTGTACGAAGGCGCGGGCGAGCTGGAGCTGGCCGACGGCAGCCGCTATCAAGGCCTGTTCGCCAAGGGCAAGCCCAACGGCGCCGGCGTACGCAGCGATGCCAGCGGCAACCAGTTCAGCGGGCGCTTCGTCAACGGCCAGCTGCAAGGCAGCGGCACTTACGACAGCGTCGACGGCGAGCAGTACATCGGTGAGTTCAAGGACAACCGTCTGGAAGGCCGTGGCCGCTATGAAAGCGCCGATGGCGATGTGTGGATCGGCGAGTTCAAGGATGGCTCGCTGGTGGGCGAAGGCGAACTGCTGGGCAGCGACGGCAGCCACTACAAGGGCGAGTTCATCGACTGGCGCCTGTCGGGCCAGGGCAGCCTGCAGCTGGCCGACGGCAGCACGTATGTCGGCGGCTTCCTGAACGATGCCTACCATGGCCATGGGCGGCTGACCCTTGCCAGTGGCCAGGTCGAAAGTGGCACCTGGGCCAACGGCGTTCGCGTACGCGACCAGAAAGGCAAGCTGCTGCCCGACCCTCTCGACCTGGCCCTGCTCAACCAGGGCCGGCTGCTGGAAGAGGCGCTTGCGCGCGTACCGCGCTCGGCACCGCCCATTCAGCTTTACAGCCTGGTAGTGGCCGGCGATGGCCAGCAAAGCGTGTTTCTGCGAGAAGCCGACTATGTCAGCAACATGCTCAAAGTGCGCTTTGGCGCCCGTGGCCAAGTGACCTTGGTCAATCACCGCGACCACATGGCCACCCGACCTATGGCCACCCGCGAGACCCTCACCCGTGCCGCCATCACGCTGGCCGAACGCAGCGGCCCCGAAGACCTGGTGTTCATCTACCTCACCAGCCACGGCAGCCAGGACCACCAGTTGGTGCTCGACCAGCCGCGCCTGCAACTGGCCGACCTTACTGCCGACGAGCTGGCCACCGCCCTGGCGCCACTGAAAAACCGCGACAAGGTAATCGTCATCTCGGCGTGCTATTCAGGCGGCTACATTGCCCCGCTCAAGGATGAGCGCACGGTGATAATGACCGCCGCTCGGGCCGACCGCGTGTCCTTCGGGTGCTCGGAAGAAGCCGATTTCACCTACTTTGGTGACGCCCTGTTCGCAGAAGCACTGAACCAGACCGACGACCTGAAACAGGCGTTTGAACTGGCACGCGCCAGCGTTGCCGAAAGAGAACAAAGGGAAGGCTTCGAGGCTTCGGAGCCCCAGCTGTGGGCGCCGCCAGCAGTACTTGAACACTGGCAGCACTTGCGCCGGCAACAGGCCGAAGAAGCATTGCGTAACGCCGCACAGGCCAACGTGGGAGGACAGGCAAAAATGCCTGGCAGCCACTAGACTTGTGTGTAACAAGGGAGAGACATCATGTATTTGACGCCTCAGCATGTCCTGCTTGCCGGTGCCACCGGCCTGACCGGTGAGCACCTGCTTGACCGCCTGCTCAACGAGCCCACCATCACCCGTGTACTGGCGCCTACCCGCCGGCCGCTGGCCGGGCATCCGCACCTGGAAAACCCGGTCGGCGACCCGGCGGTATTTCTTCCACAGCTGGCCGGGCGTGTTGATATCGCCTACTGCTGCCTGGGCACCACGCTGAAACAGGCCGGCTCCGAATCGGCTTTCCGCGCAGTGGACCTGGACATGGTAGTGGCGTTCAGCAAGCGTGCCCGGGAGATGGGCGCACGGCATTTGCTGGTGGTCAGTGCGCTGGGCGCCGACCCGAAATCGTCTATTTTCTACAACCGGGTGAAGGGCGAGATGGAAGAAGCGCTCAAAGCCCAGGACTGGCCGCAGCTGACCATCGTGCGGCCGTCTTTGCTATTGGGCGAGCGGATTGAGCCACGGCTCGCGGAACAACTGGCTTCGCCGTTTTCCCGGTTGATCCCCGGCAAGTACAGAGGGATCGAGGCTTGTACCCTGGCCCGAGCCTTGTGGCGGCTGGCGCTGGAGGAAGAGGACGGGGTGCGGATTGTGGAGTCGGATGAGCTTCGCAAATTGGGCAAAACCCCCTGAAAGCTGCACTGGACCGTTGCAGGAGCGGCCTTGTGTCGCGATAGGGCCGCAAGGCCGCTCCCACAAGGGTGCACGGCGCTGGCTAGAGGCCGCCGGTGGCCTGGAAGCCTACCCCGGCCGCAGTCAGCAATGACAACGGCAACAACAGCGTATCGAGCAGCATGCTGCCGGGCAGGTCCAGGCCTGGATAGGCCGGTGCATCAGCCCCGTAGTGGTCCCGCGGGCAGCACCCGCCATTGATGACGTACAAATCCAGCCGGGTACCGGCATACACCACCGGTGCCCCTGGCTTGGCGGCATCCAGGGTGCGCGCAGTGGCGCAGCCGCCCAGCATCACCAGCGCCGCCACACCTAGCAACGCACGCTTCAATCATCCACCCCGAAATGATGCTCGCCCCAACGCGGCAACATGTCCTGGGGAATGGCCAGCAGGTTGAGGATGCGCGCCACGACAAAGTCGACCAGGTCATCGATGGTTTGCGGCTGGTGATAGAAGCCCGGCGCCGCCGGCAGGATCACCGCCCCCATTTGCGACAGCTTGAGCATGTTTTCCAGGTGGATGGTGGAAAACGGTGCTTCGCGGGGTACCAGAATCAGCTGGCGACGCTCTTTGAGGGTAACGTCTGCCGCACGTTCGATCAGATTGTTGCAGGCACCTGTGGCGATCGAGGACAGGGTACCCGTAGAGCAAGGTACCACCACCATCGCCGCCGGGGCGCCGGAGCCTGAGGCCACCGGCGACATCCAGTCTTCCTTGCCGTACACACGGATCTGCCCGTCGGCGGCGCCGGTATATTCGGTAAGAAATGCCTGCATCGCCTGAGGCTTGGCCGGTAGCACCACGTCGGTCTCGGTGGCCATCACCAGCTGCGCGGCCTTGGAGATCAGAAAGTGCACCTCGCGGTCCTCGCGCACCAGGCAATCGAGCAGCCGCAGGCCATACTGGGCGCCCGAGGCGCCCGTCATGGCCAGGGTGATGCGTTCCGGCCCGCTCACTTCAGGGCCTCGGCCAGCTTGCCGTGCAGGCCACCGAAGCCGCCGTTGCTCATGATCACCACGTGGGTGCCGGGGCGTGCCTGGCCTTTGACCCGCTCGATGATCGCGTCGAGGCTGTCGGCCACCACGCTCGGTACCTTGCACTTCGCAGCGGTGGCCGCCAAGTCCCAGCCGAGGTTGGCCGGGGCGTACCAGATCACCTGGTCGGCGTCGTTGACGCTTTCCGGCAATCCGTCACGGTGGGCGCCGAGCTTCATCGAGTTGGAGCGTGGCTCGATCACGGCAATCACAGGCGACTCGCCAACACGCTTGCGCAGGCCGTCGAGGGTGGTGGCGATGGCGGTCGGGTGGTGGGCGAAGTCATCGTAGATGGTCACGCCCTGCACTTCGGCAACCTTTTCCATGCGCCGCTTGACGCTCTTGAAGGCGCTCAGGCCCTCGATGCCCATGGCCGGGACCACGCCGACATGGCGGGCCGCCGCCAAGGTAGCCAGGGCGTTGGCAACGTTGTGCTGGCCAGTCAGCGCCCAATCCACCACGCCCTGCACCTCACCCTCGAACAGTACCTCGAAACGCGAGCCGTCGGCGCTGAGCAGGCGCGCCTGCCACTGGCCGCCTTCGCCCGTAGTCTGCACCGGGGTCCAGCAACCCATGCCGATCACCCGCTCCAGCGCTTGCTCGGTGGTGGGGTGAATGACCAGGCCTTCGCCCGGGATGGTGCGCACCAGGTGGTGGAACTGCCGCTCGATCGAGGCCAGGTCCGGGAAAATGTCCGCATGATCGAACTCAAGGTTGTTGAGGATCGCGGTACGTGGGTGGTAGTGGACAAATTTCGAGCGTTTGTCGAAGAAGGCGCTGTCGTACTCGTCGGCTTCGACCACGAAGAACGGCGTATCGCCCAGGCGCGCCGACACCGAGAAGTTCTGCGGCACACCGCCAATCAGGAAGCCCGGGCTCATGCCGGCATGTTCCAGCACCCAGGCCAGCATGCTGCTGGTGGTGGTCTTGCCGTGGGTGCCGGCAACGGCCAGTACCCAGCGGCCCTGCAGCACGTGGTCTGCCAGCCATTGCGGGCCGGAAACATAGGGCAGGCCTTTGTTCAGCACGTACTCCACCGCCGGGTTGCCACGGGACATGGCATTGCCGATGACCACCAGGTCTGGCGCCGGGTCCAGCTGGGCGGGGTCATAGCCTTGGGTCAACTCGATGCCCTGGGCTTCGAGCTGGGTGCTCATCGGGGGATAGACATTGGCGTCGGAGCCGGTGACGCGATGGCCAAGTTCCTTGGCCAGCACCGCCAGCGAGCCCATGAAAGTGCCGCAAATACCGAGAATGTGAATATGCATGGTTGACCTCGCAAAACATCGAGGCAGGGTAGCCCAGGGCGCGACAATTCGCACTCGCTGTTTCGCTTAGTCAACCCGGGTGATGCCGTGTTTGCGCAGTTTTCGATACAAGGTATTGCGGCTGATGCCCAGGTGCTCGGCGACGCGGGTCAGGTGCCAGTGTTTTGCCTCTAGTACTGACAGGAGAGCTTCGCACTCAGCGGTCTCAAGGCGCACCGGCGTGCTCTTGTGGGAGAGACTGTTTTGCTCATGATCTCCAAGGCTATTGCTGAACCCGTTTGGGAGCGGGCTTGCCCCGCGAACACCGGCAAGGCCGGTGCCATCCACCGCGTTGCCTGCTTCGCGGGGCAAGCCCGCTCCCACAGAGGCCGCATTGCTGCGGAAGGTCGCGGGCAGGTCGCAGAGCTCAATGAAGGTGCTATCGCAAAGCGCTACCAATGTACGCAGTACATTGCGCATTTGCCGCACGTTCCCCGGCCAGGTGAAGTCCAGCAGCGCCTGGCGCGCACTGGGCTCCAGCTCGACCCGATGCCCCTGCGCCTCCTGACGCAGCAGGAAGTCCAGCAACTGCGCCTTGTCACTGCGATCGCGCACCGCCGGCAACGCCACCTCCAGGCCATTCAGGCGGTAATACAGGTCCTCGCGGAAACTGCCCTGTGCCACCCGCTCCAGCAGGTCGCGGTGGGTAGCGCTGACAATGCGCACATCAACCGCCTGCGGTTCACCCCCGATCGGCACCACCTGGCGCTCCTCCAGCACCCGCAGCAGGCGGGTTTGCAGGGCCAGCGGCATGTCGCCGATCTCGTCCAGCAGCAAGGTCCCGCCGTCAGCCTGCAGCAGCTTGCCGCGCATGCCTTCTTTGCGTGCGCCGGTAAAGCTGCCACCTCGGTACCCAAACAGCTCGCTCTCGATCAGGCTCTCCGGGATCGATGCGCAGTTGATGGCGACAAACGGCTTGCCGCGCCGCTTACTGGCCTGGTGCACGGCCTGGGCAAACGCCTCCTTGCCACAACCGGTCTCGCCACGCAGCAACAACGGCACATCACGCTCAAACACCCGTACGCAGCGGCGAAAGTCGTTTTGTAATGCCGGGTCGAGCAGGCAGATGGCCGGCTCCACTTCGCGCACGGGCTGGCGATAAGCGGTGGGCACTGACCATACCGGCGTACGTGCCTGGCCGCGCAGGCTGGCGAACACCTGGCGGCCGTCCCGGGTGTGTAGCGGCCATACCGTACTGCCAGCGGGCATGGCGCGGTTGAACAACTCGTCGTGGCTGCAGGCAAAGAAGCGCTGCATGGGTTTGCCCAGCACGCCACCGCGCACGGTCCCCAAGAGGTTCAGCGCACTCTGGTTGGCCGCACAGATGCGCCCGTCACCGTCGAACGCCAGCAAACCTTCGCTGAACAGGCCAACCGATTCGGCCTGCAGGTGGAAACGCAGCAACCACTGCTGCTCGAAATGGCGCAGGAAATAGCAGCTTTCAATCATCTTCGCCGAGAGGTTGACCAATGCCATGGTGTGAAACTGACTCTGGCGGGAAACATCAGGCCGGGCCGACGACACATCAAGCACCGCCAGCAGTTCGCCATGGGGGTCGAACACCGGGCTGGCCGAGCAGGTCAGCCCGGTATGGCGGCCCCGAAAGTGCTCATTCTGGTGGATGGTCAGGGCCTGGCGCTCGACCAGGCAGGTGCCGATGCCGTTGGTGCCCTCGCGCGCTTCGCTCCAGTCGGCGCCCAGCCACAGCCCGGCACGCTCGAAGCTGCGCCGCTCGGCGGGCGCGCTGACGCAATTGAGGATTACCCCGCGGGCGTCGGTCAGCAATACCGCGTGGCCAGCCCCGGAAAGCTGCTGGTGAAGGCTGTTCATCTCATGGTCGGCAATTTGCAGCACCTGGTGCAGGCGCTCGCGGCTTTCCAGCAGGCGCCCGTGCTCAAGCACCAGCGGGGCCTCGATCACAGCAGGGTCAAGGTGGTAGTCCTCGAGGCAGCGCAGCCATGAGCGGGCGATGGACGGGTCACTGCCCCCCTCCCCGGCCCCACCGTGGGCAACGGTATGGACTTGCTGGGCATGGCGACTGAAAGGATTGCTCTGCATTGTTGTAGTTCTCCGCAGATAGAGAGTCTGATCAGCATCCTCCACCCGGGATGGCTTTGCAATGCACCCTGCGGCAACGTGTCGCAAATGGCACAAAGTGTCACCCCAGTGCGTACCGGCGCTGGTACAGCGCCCGTCAACCTGGCCCAGGCAACTGACCCAAGTCATTGATTTGCCTGGCGTGCCAAACGCTGGCCCAACCTTTGCTCTACGCTTCTCAACTCCCCAACAAACATAACAGCCAGGAGACACACCATGCGTTACGCACATCCCGGTACCGACGGCGCGAAGGTTTCCTTCAAGAGCCGCTACGGCAACTACATCGGTGGCGAGTTCGTAGCTCCGGTCAAGGGACAGTATTTCGAGAACACGTCCCCGGTGAATGGCAAACTGATCGCCGAATTCCCCCGCTCCACTGCCGAAGACATCGACAAGGCGCTCGACGCCGCCCACGCCGCTGCCGATGCCTGGGGTCGCACGTCGGTGCAGGACCGTTCCAACGTGCTGCTGAAGATTGCCGACCGCATCGAGCAGAACCTTGAGCTGCTGGCCATTACCGAAACCTGGGACAACGGCAAGCCCATCCGCGAAACCCTCAACGCCGACATTCCGCTGGCCGTCGACCACTTCCGCTACTTCGCAGGCTGCATCCGCGCCCAGGAAGGCGGCGCCGCCGAGATCAACGAAGGCACCGTGGCCTATCACATCCACGAGCCGCTGGGCGTCGTCGGGCAGATCATTCCGTGGAACTTCCCGATCCTGATGGCGGCCTGGAAGCTGGCGCCTGCGCTGGCCGCCGGTAACTGCGTGGTGCTCAAGCCTGCCGAGCAGACCCCACTGGGCATCACCGTGCTGCTGGAAGTGATCGGCGACCTGTTGCCACCTGGCGTGCTCAACGTGGTGCAAGGCTATGGCCGCGAAGCGGGTGAAGCGCTGGCGACCAGCAAGCGCATCGCCAAGATCGCCTTCACCGGTTCTACCCCGGTTGGCTCGCACATCATGAAATGCGCGGCCGAAAACATCATTCCGTCCACCGTCGAGCTGGGCGGCAAGTCGCCGAACGTGTACTTCGAAGACATCATGCAGGCGGAGCCGAGCTTCATCGAAAAGGCTGCCGAAGGCATGGTGCTGGCATTCTTCAACCAGGGCGAGGTCTGCACCTGCCCGTCGCGTGCCCTGGTGCAAGAATCGATCTACCCGCAGTTCATGGAAGTGGTGATGAAAAAGGTGCTGCAGATCAAGCGCGGCGACCCGCTGGACACCGACACCATGGTCGGCGCCCAGGCCTCGCAGCAGCAGTTCGAGAAGATTCTTTCGTATCTGCAGATCGCCCAGGACGAAGGCGCCGAGCTGCTGACCGGTGGCAAGGTCGAGAAGCTGGAAGGCTCGCTGGCCACCGGTTATTACATCCAGCCGACCCTGCTCAAGGGCAACAACAAGATGCGCGTGTTCCAGGAAGAAATCTTCGGACCGGTGGTCAGCGTCACCACCTTCAAGGACGAAGCCGAAGCACTGGCGATTGCCAACGACACGGAGTTCGGCCTGGGTGCCGGCGTGTGGACCCGCGACATCAACCGTGCCTACCGCATGGGCCGCGGAATCAAGGCCGGCCGCGTGTGGACCAACTGCTACCACCTGTACCCGGCGCATGCGGCGTTTGGCGGGTACAAGAAGTCCGGCGTTGGCCGTGAGACCCACAAGATGATGCTCGACCACTATCAGCAGACCAAGAACCTGCTGGTGAGCTACGACATCAACCCGCTGGGCTTCTTCTAAACCGCGTCGCGGCCTTCGCAGGCTCGCCCGCTCCCACAGGTTCACCGTTGCTTCCAGAACCGATGCAATACCTGTGGGAGCGGGCAAGCCCGCGAAGAGGCCGGACCTGATCTACACAAAACCCAGAGCGGCAACCGTGCACCAACCGCTCTGGCTCGCTTCCTGCAGTACACATCACCATCGGCCCGAACCCTTCCGGCCACCAAGAAAAAGAACAGGTGAATCTATGCCAAGCGATCATTCCGCCGGCTCGCCGGCAGGCTCTTCCGTCGACTTCGAAAAAGTTGGGTCGGACTATTTCCAGCAACGTGAACTGAAAAAAGGCGCCGCCGGCTGGGTACTGCTGGTCGGCCTGGGCGTGGCCTATGTCATCTCCGGCGACTATGCCGGCTGGAACTTCGGCCTGGCCCAGGGTGGCTGGGGCGGCATGTTCCTCGCCACCTTGCTGATGGCCACCATGTACCTGTGCATGTGCTTTTCGCTGGCCGAACTGTCGTCGATGATCCCCACCGCAGGCGGCGGCTACGGCTTTGCCCGCAGCGCCTTCGGCCCGTGGGGCGGCTTCCTGACCGGCACGGCAATCCTCATCGAATACGCCATTGCGCCCGCAGCCATCGCCGTGTTCATCGGCGCCTATTGCCAGTCACTGTTCGGCATTGGCGGCTGGATGATCTACCTGGCGTTCTACATCGTGTTCATCGGCATCCACATCTTTGGTGTGGGTGAGGCGTTGAAGCTGATGTTCATCATCACCGCCATCGCCGCCATCGCCCTGGCGGTGTTCCTGGTGAGCATGGTGCCCCATTTTGATGCAGCCAACCTGTTCGACATCGCCAAAACGGACGCAGTAGGTGCCAGCAGCTTCCTGCCGTTCGGCTATGTCGGCGTGTGGGCGGCCATCCCTTACGCCATCTGGTTCTTCCTTGCCGTCGAAGGCGTGCCGCTGGCCGCCGAAGAAACCAAGAACCCCAAGCGTGACCTGCCGCGCGGCCTGATCGGCGCCATGCTGGTACTGCTGGCCTTCGCCCTGCTGATCCTGGTGGTCGGCCCTGGCGGTGCAGGCTCCGAAGCGCTGAAAGCATCGGGCAACCCGCTGGTCGAAGCGCTGTCCAAGGCTTACGGCGGCAGCACCTGGATGGGTGGCTTCGTCAACCTGGTGGGCCTGGCCGGGCTGATCGCCAGCTTCTTCTCGATCATCTACGCCTATTCCCGGCAGATCTTTGCCCTGTCCCGCGCTGGCTACCTGCCGCGCAAACTGTCGGAAACCAACAAAAGCAAGGCCCCGGTACTGGCCCTGATCATCCCCGGCATCATCGGCTTTGCCCTGTCGCTGACCGGCCAGGGCGACTTGCTGATCCTGGTGGCGGTATTCGGCGCTACGCTGTCCTATGTGCTGATGATGGCCGCGCACATCACCCTGCGCATCCGCCGGCCGAAGATGGAGCGCCCGTACCGCACCCCAGGTGGCATCTTCACGTCAGGCGTGGCACTGGTGCTGGCCTGCCTCGCCGTGGTTGCCGGTTTCCTGGTTGACCCGCGTGTGGTGATTGGCGCCGCAGTGATCTATGCGGTATTGATTGCCTACTTTGCTTTCTACAGCCGCCACCATCTGGTCGCTGGCACGCCGGAAGAGGAATTCGCCGCCATCCAGCAGGCCGAAGAGGGCTTGCACTGATTGCCGCCACCCGCCGCGGGGCAGCCCGCGGCTCTGGAGATTTGTATGGCAAGTTTCGTACACACGGTAGGCCACCTGGTCTACCGCTTCGACAGCCTCAAGGACGTGATGGCCAAGGCCAGCCCTGCACGCTCGGGGGACTACCTGGCAGGCGTGGCGGCCAGCAACGACGGCGAGCGTGTTGCTGCGCAGATGGCGCTGGCCAATATCCCGCTGACCCACTTTCTCAATGAAGCCCTGATTCCTTACGAAGCGGATGAAGTCACCCGCCTGATCATCGACACCCACGATGCCCAGGCCTTTGCCCCGGTCAGCCACCTGACCGTGGGCGGCCTGCGCGACTGGCTGCTGAGCGAAGAGGCCGATGAAGACAGCCTGCGCGCACTGGCGCCAGGGCTGACGCCGGAAATGGCGGCGGCGGTGTCGAAGATCATGCGCGTGCAGGACTTGGTGCTGGTGGCGCAGAAGATCCGCGTAGTCACCCGGTTCCGCGGCACCATGGGCTTGCGCGGGCGCTTGTCTACCCGGCTGCAGCCCAACCACCCGACCGACGAGCCGGCCGGTATCGCCGCCAGCATTCTCGACGGGCTGCTGTACGGTAACGGCGACGCGATGATCGGCATCAACCCGGCCACCGACAGCATTGCCTCGATCTGTGCCCTGCTGGAAATGCTAGACGCCATCATCCAGCGCTACGACATCCCCACCCAGGCCTGCGTGCTCACCCATGTCACCACCTCGATCGAGGCGATCAACCGCGGCGTGCCGCTGGACCTGGTGTTCCAGTCCATTGCCGGCACCGAGGCGGCCAACGCCGGGTTTGGCATCAACCTGAACGTGTTGCAGGAGGGGTACGAAGCGGGCCTGTCGCTGAAACGCGGCACCCTTGGGCAAAACCTGATGTATTTCGAAACCGGCCAGGGCAGCGCACTGTCGGCCAACGCCCACCATGGCGTCGACCAGCAAACCTGCGAGACCCGTGCCTATGCCGTGGCCCGCCACTTCAAGCCGTTTCTGGTCAACACCGTGGTCGGTTTCATCGGCCCGGAGTACCTGTACAACGGCAAGCAGATCATCCGCGCCGGCCTTGAAGACCACTTCTGCGGCAAGCTGCTGGGTGTGCCGATGGGCTGCGACATCTGCTACACCAACCACGCCGAAGCCGACCAGGACGACATGGACACCCTGCTGACCCTGCTGGGGGTGGCCGGGATCAACTTCATCATGGGCATCCCTGGCTCCGACGACATCATGCTCAACTACCAGACCACCTCGTTCCACGACGCGCTGTACGCACGCCAGACCTTGGGCCTGAAGCCCGGGCCGGAGTTCGAGGCATGGCTGGCCCGCACCGGCATCTTCACCCAGGCCGATGGCCGGGTGCGTTTCGGTGACAACCTGCCCCTGGCTTTCCGCCAGGCCTTGGCACAGCTTGCATAGGGATGACCATGGACCATCGCACGCCTACCCCCGACAACCCTTGGCTGGCCCTGCGCAACCTGACCCCGGCGCGCATCGCCCTGGGCCGCGCCGGCACCAGCCTGCCGACCGGGGCGCAGCTGGACTTCCAGTTCGCCCATGCCCAAGCCCGCGATGCCGTGCACCTGGCGTTCGATCATGCCGGCCTGGCTACCCAGCTGAGTGAGCGCGGACGCGAAAGCCTGGTGCTGCACAGCGCCGCCAGTGACCGCCATCAGTACCTGCAACGCCCGGACCTGGGCCGGCGACTGAACGATGCGTCGATTGCCACCCTGCGCCAGCACACCCAGGCCAACCCCGGCGGCGTCGATCTGGCCATTGTGGTCGCCGATGGCCTGTCAGCGCTGGCCGTGCACCGTCACACCCTGCCGTTTCTGAACCGTTTCGAGGAACAGGCCGCCGCCGACGGCTGGACCTGCGCCCCGGTTGTGCTGGTCCAGCAGGGGCGCGTGGCAGTGGCCGACGAGGTCGGTGAACTGCTGGGCGCACGGATGACGGTGATGCTGATCGGCGAGCGCCCGGGGCTGAGCTCACCCGACAGCCTTGGCCTGTATTTCACCTACGCGCCGAAGGTGGGCCTGACCGATGCCTACCGCAACTGCATTTCCAACATCCGCCTGGAGGGGTTGAGCTATGGCATGGCGGCGCACCGCCTGCTGTACTTGATGCGTGAAGCCTGCCGGCGGCAGCTTTCAGGAGTGAATCTGAAGGACGAAGCCGAGGTCCATAGCCTGGAGAATGAAGGCAGCGCCAGCCAGAAAGGCAACTTCCTGCTGGGTAAAGGGTAAAAAACCTGTCACGAAAGGCGGATTGCACTTGTGACATGCATTGGGCAGGATGCCCTTGAAAGCTGCTGGCATTCCGCTGTTTCCCCAAATGGACTCTGAGGGCCGCACATGCGCATCATCAAGGCAACTCTGGAACACCTCGACCTGCTCACCCCATTGTTCGTCAAATACCGGGAGTTCTATGGGCAGTTGCCCTACCCCGACAGCTCGCGCAGCTTTTTGGAAAAGCGCCTGAAGCGGGATGAATCGGTGATCTACCTGGCACTTCCCGATGATGACGACAGCAAGCTGATGGGTTTTTGCCAGCTCTACCCCAGCTACTCGTCGCTGTCGTTGAAACGGGTATGGATTCTGAACGACATCTACGTGGCCGAAGACTCGCGGCGCATGCTGGTGGCCGACCACCTGATGCGTGAAGCGAAGAAAATGGCCAAGGAAACCAACGCCGTGCGCATGCGGGTGTCGACCAGTGCGGACAATGAGGTAGCGCACAAGACCTACGAATCCATCGGGTTTCGTGAAGATACCGAGTTCAAAAGCTACATCCTGCCAATCAGCCAGGATTGACCCGCATGCCGGTACAGTCGATACAACTGTCCAGGCCTTGCACCGTAACCCCCCGCTACAATCTCTCCGGGCATGCCCCTCACTTCGCCGTATAATGCCCCTCCTGTCATGTGTGAAAATTTACCCATCCTCAGGTAACCCTGCCTACACCCAAGAACACAGGTGCTGTACATGGATTTCAACCCGTTGGACCTTATCCTGCATCTCGATGCTTACCTCGATCTGCTGGTCACCAATTACGGTCCCTGGATCTACGCCATTCTATTCACCGTGATCTTCTGCGAAACCGGGCTGGTGGTCATGCCATTCCTGCCGGGCGACTCGCTGCTGTTCATCGCCGGCGCCGTAGCGGCGGGTGGCGGCATGGACCCTGTGCTGCTGGCTGGCCTGTTGATGGCTGCCGCAATCCTGGGCGACAGCACCAACTACGTCATCGGCCGAACAGCCGGGGAGCGGTTGTTCAACAACCCCAACTCGAAAATCTTCCGCCGCGACTACCTGCAGCGCACCCATGAGTTCTATGAACGCCATGGCGGCAAGACTGTGACCCTGGCGCGTTTCCTGCCTATCCTGCGTACCTTCGCACCGTTCGTCGCCGGCATCGCCCACATGCATTACCCGCGTTTCCTTGGCTTCAGCGTTGCCGGGTCGCTGCTGTGGGTCGGCGGCCTGGTCACCCTGGGCTACTTCTTCGGCAACGTGCCATTCATCAAGCAGCACCTGTCGCTGATGGTGGTGGGCATCATCATCCTGTCGCTGGTGCCGATGCTCCTCGGCCTGTTGCGCAGCCGCCTGGGCCGTGCGGCCAAGGCGCACTGACCTTTTAGCGAACAGCAGGCATGTGGTCGTTCAGCGCCTGGCGGCGCAAGCGCGCGCTGGCGCGCTACCCCATCGAGCCCGAACAGTGGCAGGCCGTGCGCGAGCGCCTGCCCATACTGGACGGCATCAGCGACGAGGAAGACCACTGGCTGCGTGAAGCCTGCATCCTGTTCCTGCTCGACAAGCACCTCACCTGCTTGCCAGGTGTCGAACCCGACGACGAGCAGCGCCTGTTGCTGGCCGCCCAGGCACAGTTGCCGCTGCTGCACCTGGGTGAGCTGAACTGGTACCAGGGCTTCCACGAAATCATCCTGTACCCCGACGACTTCAAGAGCCCCCAGCGCCACCGCGATGCCAGTGGCGTGGAGCATGTGTGGGACGGCGAGCACAGCGGCGAAGCCTGGCAACAGGGGCCGATCATTCTGGCCTGGAACGGCGTGCTGGCCAGTGGTGGCTGGGAGGCCTACAACCTGGTCATCCATGAGCTGGCGCACAAGCTCGACATGCTCAATGGCGATGCCAACGGCCTGCCCCCGCTACACAGCGGCATGCCGGTGGATGAATGGGCAACGGCCATGCAGCAGGCCTACGACGACCTCAACCGCCAGCTGGACAACAACCCCGACGCCGAAACCGCTATCGACCCGTATGCCGCGGAAAACCCGGCGGAATTCTTTGCCGTCACCAGCGAATACTTCTTTAGTGCCCCCGACCTGCTGCATCAGGCTTATCCACTGGTCTACCGCCAGTTGTCGCAGTTCTACCGGCAAGACCCGCTGGCGCGGCTGCACCGGCTGCAGGCCGAACACCCCGCATACGGCGAAAGCCACGCCTGACGGGGCCGCACATCAGGCCAGGCGTGGCATGCCCCGGCAGAATGTGCCTATAATCGCCGCCACTTTTTTGGTCAAACACGGGGGCACTGCCCAATGAGCTACAGCAAGATTCCGGCGGGCAAAGACCTGCCGAACGACATCTACGTCGCCATCGAAATCCCGGCCAACCACGCGCCGATCAAATACGAGATCGACAAGGACAGCGACACCCTGTTCGTCGACCGTTTCATGGCCACCCCGATGTTCTACCCAGCCAACTACGGTTTCATCCCGAACACCCTGGCTGACGACGGTGATCCGCTGGACGTGCTGGTGGTTACCCCTTACCCGGTAGCGCCAGGCTCGGTTATCCGCGCTCGTCCGGTTGGCGTGCTGAACATGACCGACGACGGCGGCGGTGACGCCAAGGTCATCGCTGTGCCTCACGACAAGCTGTCGCAGCTGTACGTCGACGTGAAGGAATACACTGACCTGCCAGCCCTGCTGATTCAGCAGATCGAGCACTTCTTTGCCAACTACAAAGATCTCGAGAAGGGCAAGTGGGTCAAGATCGAAGGCTGGGATGGCGCTGACGCCGCCCGTGCCGCGATTACCAAATCGGTCGCTGCCTACAAGGGCTGATACCGATTGTAAAAAAACCCGCTTCGGCGGGTTTTTTTATGCCTGAATCGGCGACAAGCCTTCATCGGTAAAATGTCCTACGCAGTCCTACACCAACGCCCTACAACGAGGCACTTTTCTTACAAGCCTCGTCAACAACTGGTTCATTTCCTTGCGGGGGCCCCGTCATTACACTCGCCCCATGAACACTTCCGGCGACCGCCTTAAAGCCCTTCTCCACGAATGTGGCCTGTCCGCTTCCGCTTTCGCCGCCCAGCGCAGCGTCACACCGCAGCACGTCAACAACTGGTTCAAACGCGGCGTGCCCCTGGCCCGCCTGGACGAACTGGCCGATCTGTTCTGTGTGCATCGGCGTTGGCTGCGCACGGGCGAAGGGCCAAAACACCCAAACCCGGTCCAGCGCAACTGCCCGCCACGCCAGGCGCCGGCCAACCCGCCCAGCCCACTGTCGGCACACCGTGCCCGGCAGGTAAAAGTGCCCTTTTTCGAACTGCAAAATGGCCTGCTTTCGCCGGTGCCCAGCAAACACCTGCGCCTACCCGCAAAAGCGCTGAAAAGATTGGGAGTGCACGCCGATAACGCCATCTGCCTGGCCATGACGGCAAACAACATGGTTCCGCAGGTGCCGCTGGGGGCCACTTTGGCAGTCGACCTGGGCATGACGCGGGTCATTGAGGGCGAAACCTACGCGCTGCTGCATAACGGCGCGCTGAGGGTAAACAACCTCAGCCTCAGCCCACAGGGCACCCTGTACCTGCGCAGCCATGACCGGCGCAATTACGCCGTCGAACGCTACACCCCTGCCCAGCGCCAGGCGCAGGGCCTGGAGATTATCGGGTGGGTATTCCACTGGTCGCATTTCCGCCAGCAGCGGCCTGGCTGAAACAACCTGTGCCATTTTTTGCTGGGCATCTTGCGCGTGCCCTTGTATGCTACGCCGCACATTAAGCCCCGACCGGCGCAAGCCGCGGTCCAGAGGGCTCGGCGATATCCCACACGGGCATCTGCCATCTCTTTCAGGCCCTTGATGGCCACACAGTTAAGGCGATTGCGGCTTACCATAAATTAGTCGGAAGCGTCCCCGAGAAGCCGGCCACAAGCCGGCTTTTTAATGCCCGAACGAATAGCCCATCATTGGCCATGTCAGGCGCGCGGCCTTGCAGAGGGCGTCAAACTGCTCTTCAGGAATGCCTCGCGCACCTGGTGCATCTGCAAGTGTGTTTTCCCGGTCGCATACTCCAGCCCCGCAAGCCCCATTTCCAACGCCAGTTCGGGATGCCGGGCAGCATGACGAATACAGGCTGCGAGGCTGGACGGGTTCCCGGTTTCAAACGTCAGCGCGTTTTGCTTGCTCGTGATGTCCAGTACCCCGGCTGTGTCAGAACCGATGACGGGAACGCCCTGGCTGAACGCGTCAAAAATGATACGGGGCTGTTCCTGCTTCAAGGTCGGCACCAAAAGCCAGTCATGCTGGGCAATGATGCTGAAAAAGTCTCTGCCATAATCAACGGCGCTCTGGAACCGCACCTCGACGCTGCCACGGTTTTCAGCTGCAACGCGTAAACAGTGCGCTTTCAAATCACCCTCACCCATGATGGTGACGGTGAGATCAACGTGCTCGACTTGCAGTTGCTTAATGGCTTCAAGGACTACCAGAACACCTTTATCAAGAACAAGCCGTGAGGGGTAAAGCACGTTGAGTGTACGGTTGCGCCTGCCTTCGAACCGTTTTCTGACTGCCTCGGGGCTTGCCATGAATTTTTTGTCGAGCCAGCTGGCAGGGTTGATCAACGTGCGGCTGTTATCACGCCCAAGGAAATATTCCTTGTAAAAAGACTGGGTAAATATTCTGGCATTTGCCAGCTTTACGCAGCGCTTCAGCAAAAGGGTGTGCACATGGTGTTCGATGATTGCTCTGAGGGTTCGCGGCTGTCCTTGGGCCAGCATCCAGAAAGAAGATTCTATGACAACCACCCACTGAAAGCGGAAGAACGGCTTGAGCGGCAACACGTAGAAAGATAAAGGGAACGCCCAGCCCGCCCCGTCAGAATGAACAATTTGGGCCTTCTTGCAGGCGTTGATGACAGTTAGGAAGTTCGGAATAAAGTTCTTTAATACCGACCTGAACCCCTGATCCTTGCGCAACTCATAAAGCCATTTTATATCCAGATGAGCGATGCTCTGCAGCCCGTCAACATCACGGCCTCTCTCAACAGGGCAGCACATTCCGAAATTCTCTATGTAGCTCAAATGAAGTTCTATATCTTTGACCCACAACGGGTCCGTAAATAAATCACCTTGCTCATTTACTACAACAGGAATGCGGGTAAACAGAATATAAGGGTCTTCAATCATATTCCCCTCACAGGGATACCAGGACGCCAACGATTGAATTGTCTACATGGGGCTTACTCCTCAATACCAGCCGTCCATCTCAACAACGTTCCAGCGTCCTTGCAGACCTTCTGCTTACGCAGCAAGCGCTCCGCTTGGGGTTCACTCTAGTGCGCCTTCACAAATTGCACACGTGGTGTAGCAACAATTTCTCATCATTTGCTGGCCCCATCGCGGCACAAGGCCGCTCCAACAGGGACCGCAGACGTGGCGAAACACGCCGATCAGAAATCGTATCGCGCCCCAACCATCATGCTGCGCGAGGGCCCATAGAAGTTGAACGTCGACGTCGATCCCACCCGCGACAGGTAGTCCCGGTCAAACAGGTTGTTGACGTTGAAAGTGGCCGTCAGCTTCGAGGTAACCGGGTACGACAGCATCGCGTCCACCGTGGCATAGCCGGGTGCATCGATACGCACGCCACCATTCTCGGAGTAGAAACTGCTCATTGCCGATACACCGCCGCCAATGGCCAGGCCGGTTAGCGGGCCTTGGCTGATGGTGTACTTGCTCCACAGCGAAGCCTGGTTGCGCGGCATGATGAAGAACGTGGTTTCGGCATCACCCTTGAGGGTTTCGGTTTCCATCCAGGTGTAGCCGGCCAGCAACTCCCAGTTTGGCGTCAGCTTGCCGCTCACTTCCACTTCCGCGCCTTTGACGCGGGTCTTGCCGGAGGCAATCGAGAAATTGGTGTCTACACCATCCTCGTCATATTCGGTGGTGGCGCGGTTCTTGTCAGTCAGCCGGAATACCGAGAAACGGGTATTCAGGTCGCCGCCAAAATAGCTGCTCTTGAGACCGAGCTCGTACTGCTCGCCTTCACGTGGCTTCAACACCCGGCCGTTGCTGTCGGTGTCTGATTGCGGCTTGAACACCTGCGAGTAACTGGCGTACAGCGCATGGTTCTCGGTCAGGTCGTAGACCAGGCCGCCATACGGGGTGAAGTGGCCATCTACACGTTTGCTGTCGTTGGTGGAAGCACCGCTGCTCAGGGTAGTGGTGTAGAAATCACCGCGGTACCAGCTGAAGCGGCCACCGGCAATCAGCGCCAGGCGCTCGATCGGGCGGAAGGTAACCTTGGAATACAGGCCGTATTCCTCTTCCTGCATGCCGGTCTCGGTGCTGTAGTTGGGCGACGGTTTGGCGAACTGCTTGGGCGAGTAGGTGTTGACGTTGATGGCGCCCAGGTTGGTGGTGCCGTTGAGGTACTCGGTGTCGTAGTTCTTGTAGTCGGTGCCGACCACAAACTCGCTGACCTGGCCGAGGGTTTCGAACGGCTGGCTGTAGCTGGCGTCCAGCGAGTAGGTGTCCTGGGTAAAGTCGCGGGCGCTGGCGCGCTCGGAGTTGGCACCAGTGTTGGCATTGGTCGCGGTGAAGGCATAAAGGTAGTGGGTGTCACGGTGCGAGCCGCGCGCCGCGACACGGCCATAGCCGCCGTTGTCGAAGCGGTGGGTCAGCTCGGCCACCAGGTCGGTGGTCTTGCCATCGAAGTAGTTCCAGTCAGCCCCCAGGAAACGGGAATGGCTGAAGTCGGGCACCTCGCCGGACAACGTTGCTGGGTAGCCATTGTGCGGCGTGATGTTTTTCACTTCGTGCATCAGGCCAAACGATAGCGTGGTGGCGTCGTCAAGGTCGACATCCAGCGCACCGTAGTAGCTGTTGCTGGTGTTGGCGTTGTAGTCGACCTCACCATTGGTGTCATCACGGGACGCGATGAAACGCCCGCGCACGCGGCCAGCGTCATCCAGCGGCCCACTCAGATCGATTTCTTCGTGGTTGGTGTCCCACGTGCCATAGCTGCCTTCGACGTGGCCCTGGAATTCGGCGGTCGGGCGCTTGCGCACCATGTTGACGATGCCACCCAGTTCACTGGTGCTGCTGAACAGCCCGGCCGGGCCGCGCATGATTTCGACACGGTCGAACGCCGCCAGCGATGGCACGGTACCAAAGATGCTGGCCATTGGTGCCGGCAGGCCGTCAATGTTGAACTCGCTGTACTCGTAGCCGCGGGCGTATATCGACGACCGGCCACTGTCGTTGGTCAAGGTACGCAGGCCGGCGGTGTACTTGGCCAGGTCATCCAGGTGCACGAACTGGCGGTCTTTGACGTAGTCCTGGGTGTACACGGTGATCGACTGGGGGATGTCCTTCAGCGCTGCTGGCGTCTTGGTGCCCACGGTCGCTGCATCGACGCTGTAGCCACCGGTCGCTTCGGAGGGCAGCATGTCATAAAGGCGGTTGCCTTCAATGGTGAGTGCCGGCAGGTCGAGCGAGCTATCCTCGGCTGCTGCCTGGGTCGCTACCGTTTCCGCCAGTGCCGACAGCGAAAACGGCGCCAGCAAACCCAGTACAAGCCAGCCCCGAGCCCATGGCGAGCCCCCCACACTTTTGAAACCGTTCATGACACACCCTTCGCCAAAATGATATTAATTCGCAAACGAAACAAGTTGCTTTTTGCGAACGATACCGGAGGGTAAACGGGGGCGCAGCAGGATTAACCTTCTTAACACACCCAGGCGTTGCCCTCTCCTGCTGGCAATGGGATGATTCGTAACTGATACAGGTTCTCATTCAAGGCTCGCCGTGCCCACCTCACTTCTCCTCGCTGAAGACGACGCAAGCCTGCGTCAGGACCTGGAATGCCATTTCCTCAAACGCGGTTTTCGGGTGCACGCCTGCACCACGGGCACGCAGGCCCTGGACGCAATCCGGCAATCTTCGTTCGACCTGGTGTTGCTGGACATCATGCTGCCGGGTATCGATGGCCTCAGCCTGCTCGGTGAGCTGCGCCGACAACAGGCGGTGCCGGTCATGCTGATGTCGGCGCTGGGGGCCGAGCAGGACCGCATCAGTGGCTTTACCCGTGGTGCCGACGACTACCTGCCCAAGCCCTTCAGCCTGGCGGAGCTGGACGCACGGGTGGATGCCTTGCTGCGGCGCGTGGCATTCGATCGCGGCATGGTGCTGCGTACCGATGTCGGCGAAGTGCTGCTGGACCACGACCGCCAGGACGTTATCCACAACGGCAACGCCGCTGGCCTCACCGCTTCCGAATTCCGCTTGCTGGTCACGCTGCGGGCGCACCCCAATGAAGCCTTGAGCAAACCGTTCCTGTACCAGACCGTGCTGCATCGGGCCTATACCCGCCTGGATCGGGGCCTGGATGTACATGTGTGCAACCTGCGCCGCAAACTGGCCGATATCAGTGCCCAGCACCTGCAGATCCAGGCCGTGCGCGGGCAGGGGTACATCCTGGTCGACACGGAACAGCCCTGATGCGGCGCCACCCGTTGCTGTGGAAACTGGCCGTACTGCAGGTCAGCTTCTGCCTGCTGCTGACCTGGCTGATCTGGACCTGGGGCCTGTCCGTGGAACGCAGCACCTATTTTCTGTCCCGGGCCGACCAGGATTACCTGGCGCGCTATGCGCAACAAGCTGAAGACGCCTGGAACCAAGGCGGCGCAATCGGCGCCGAGGCCTGGCGCAGGCAACTGGAGCAGGCCGAGGATACGTGGGTGGCGGTGATCGGGCCGCACCTGCAAAGCCTCGGCACCACGCCGCTGAGCGCCAAGGAAGCCAGCCACCTGACCTTCATGCGCAAACTGGACTGGCCAATGAGCCGGCGCCTGCAGGATGAACTGCCCTACGTCAGCATTGAATTCCCGCAACACCCCGAGCACGGCCGCTTGGTGCTGCAACTGCCCGAACGTATGTTGCCCACCGGCCTGACGCCATGGACCCATGCGATCACCCACGGCGTTGCCCCAGCACTGCTCGCCCTGCTGCTGGGGCTGGCGTTGTATCGGCATCTGGTAGTACCGCTGAACCGCCTGCGCGACCGCGCCGACGCCCTGCGTGCCGACGACCTTGACCACCCCGCCTTGCCCCTGCTGGAACGCCGCGACGAGCTGGGTGAACTGGCACAGGCCTTTGAGCATATGGCCGGGCGCCTGCGCCAGAGCCTTGAGCAACAGCGCCTGCTGTTGCGCACACTGTCTCACGAATTGCGCACGCCCCTGGCGCGGTTGCGCATCGCCCACGACAGCGACTTGCCGCCGCCGCAGTTGCGCGAGCGCCTGGACCGCGAAGTCAACGACATGCAGAAACTGCTGGAGGACACGCTGGACCTGGCCTGGATGGATACCGAACAACCCAGCTTGCCAACCGAGCCGGTATTGATAGCTTCGGTATGGGAAGCACTGTGCCAGGACGTCTGCTTCGAAAGTGGCTGGGACCGTGCGCGCCTGTCGTGTTCGCTCGGTACCGAGTGTGTGGTGCACGCCCATCTGGACAGCCTGGCTCAAGCCCTTGAAAACCTGATGCGCAATGCCATTCGCCACTCGCCAGCCCAAGGCCGGGTATGCCTGGATGGCTGGCGTGAGGGTGATTGCTGGCACTTGCGCCTGAGCGACCAGGGCCCCGGCGTACCTGACGCCGACCTTGAACGTATCTTCAAGCCCTACCAGCGCCTGGCCGACAGCGGCGCCGGGTTCGGCCTTGGCCTGGCCATCGCTCGCCGCGCCATCGAACTGCAGGGTGGCCGCTTGTGGGCCCGCAATGGCCACCCTGGCCTGTGCCTTCACATGACGTTGCCGATGGCACGGGACTGTTTAGAAAGTTAATGCGCTTTACGCTCAATCAGGACTGATTATCATCTTGGCGTTCCAGCCTTGCGGTCCTCGCAACGCCCTGACGAGAAGCCTGATGAGCAAGATGATCCTGACGCTGGGTTTGGCACTGGCCCTTGCAACCCCCGTGGCCCTGGCGCAGCCCGAGCGAAACCAGAAGATGGACACCTCGCTGCTGCAACGTCAGGACCTGGCCTACCGCTTCAGCCAGCTCGACCTTGACTCGGCCGATGGCCAGCGTCATTACCGTTTGTGGATCGGCACGCCGAACCGCCCGGCACCTGCCGCAGGCTACCCGGTGCTGTGGATGCTCGACGGCAATGCCGCCCTGGGCGCCTTGGACAGCGACCTGCTGAATAAGCTCGCCAAGGGCCAGGCGCCGCTGTTGGTGGCGGTGGGGTACCAATCCGAGCAGCGCATCGAGCGGGCCAGCCGCACCTACGACTACACCCCGGCGATTGCTGGGCTGACAGAACAGCGCGATCCGCTGACCGGCCAGCCCAGCGGTGGCGTGGATGTGTTTTTCGATCTGTTGACCCGCCACATGCGGCCGATGGTGGCCAAGGTGGCACCTATCAACCTGCAGCGCCAGACGCTATGGGGGCATTCATATGGGGGGCTGGCAGTGTTGCATGCGCTGTTCACTCGGCCTGAAGCCTTCAGTGATTACGCGGCGGCCAGCCCTTCATTGTGGTGGCATGACGGCGCGATCGTTCGCGAGGCGCAGGGGCTACAGCAGCGATTGGGTAACAAGCGACGACAGTTGCTGCTGATGCGCGGCGGTGAAGAGCCGTCGAGCCCTCGGGGGCCGATGAAAGGCGATGTGGAACGGCCGGCGCGGGAGCTGGCGGCATCCCTGGCCGAAGTGCCAGGGATGGAGGTGCACTTTGAACGGTTCAATGGACTGGGGCATGGCGCCATGCTGCCAGCCTCACTGCGCCTGGTCTTGGAGCAGATGACGCATTAGGCCCCGCTCAAGGGTAGATGTACTTGAGCACATACATACTCAACTGGTGGAACACGTCTGCGGGCACGCGCGGCATTTCCGTCTGTGCCCGATCGAGCGTCTTGCAACACAAGCGGACCATCTGCTGTCGCGTGTCCTCCTCAAGCATGCCGGTATGCACAACCTGGGAATATTGCGGATAGGAACATGGCGCGTTGGCCGCAGGGGTTCGGCGAATTTCGAATGACGGGTTCAACTGCGCAGCGGTAAAGAACGGCTTCCCCTTGAAATCTGGCTGAGGCGTCAGGTTATCAACGGCTTCGCAGCGGCTGGAGCATAGCACCTGGCTGTCCATCCCCGTCTCGATTCCGCGTTGATACAACGTGATTTCAGAGTCTTGCACTTTTATGCAGGCATTTTCGAAGGCGTCCAGGATAGCCCGGGCATTGGCTTGCGAACCCTCAATCACCGACAGTGGCATGAACCGCTCGGGCTCGTTTGCGCCGATGCTTTTGATGCCCCGGTCGAGGGTCGCCCAATGGCTGAACTCCTTTTGGCACGCAATCAGGTGCACTTCGAATCGATAACCAGCCTCTACGGCTTGCGCGGGGAAATCGGCGAAACGAAGATCATCGAGCGCGCATTCCATGATGATGTTGTATCGATTATCAAAGGCATGGTTGAAAACCTTTTCACACAAGGCCCAGATGAATGGCTCGGTGTGTTCGTAGACATGCAGCACGCCCTTTTCCTGCATGGCCGCGTAATGCGGATGCAGTTCGCGAAACGAGGGCAAGTACAGTCGCACAAAGTCATCATAGCGCCCGCTTGGCAGCAAGTGGTTGTCCAGCAGGTAAGTCTTGCCGGAGCCTTGGGCCCCGGCCACGATCAAGATGCTGGGGTTGGGGTTGCTGTCCAGGCCCGAGGCGTAGCGTTTTTTATCGAACCAGAGCGGCTCAAGCGAAGCAAATACCTTGTCAAGATCGGCGGCAGTGTAGGGGTAGAGTGTGGTCATGGGTGCTCCTGGGTGAGGTAAGGCAGAGCCTGCACTCTATGGGCTGGAAACTGGCACGATGTGGTAAATGGCTACATGCATGCGCCAAAAGTCGAGGTGCACCGGGTTGCCAGCCAGGCGTCACAGTGCTGTATGCTTGGCGGGTCTTCAGGGCGGGGTGCAAGTCCCCACCGGCGGTAAATCGAAAGATGAGCCCGCGAGCGCCCCGGCCATGCCGGGGGTCAGCAGATCTGGTGCAACTCCAGAGCCGACGGTCATAGTCCGGATGAAAGAAGGCGTCAGGCAGGGGCCATCCGGGCGCCCCTGCGCGCGCATTTTGTTCGCCCCGAGACGTTCATCGATCACTCACGAGGAGCGTTTCATGTCCACCCAGCACCACTCGAAGTTCCCCAATGTTTCCGCCGCCATCGCCGCCTTCCAGGCCGGGCGCCCTGTATTGTTGCTCGACGATGACGACCGCGAGGACGAAGCGGACATCATTGCCGCTGCCGAAAACATTACGCTGCAGACCATGGCCATGATGATTCGCGACTGCAGCGGCATCGTCTGCCTGTGCCTGGACGAAGCCACCGTCGACGCACTGCAACTGGCGCCAATGGTGCAGAACAACCAGGCCCGCCACGGCACCGGCTTCACCGTTACCATCGAGGCGGCAGAAGGCATCACCACCGGGGTTTCTGCCCAGGACCGCATCACCACCATTGGCGCGGCACTGCGCTCCAGCGCCGAACAGCGCCATATCGTCAGCCCGGGGCATGTGTTCCCGCTGCGCGCCCGCAATGGCGGGGTGCTGACCCGCCGTGGGCACACCGAAGGCTCGGTGGACCTGGCGCGCCTGGCCGGCCTGCGCCCGGCGGCGGTGCTGTGCGAGCTGATGAACCCCGATGGCAGCATGGCGCGTGGCGAGCAGGTGGCGGTTTATGCGCGGCAGTACAACTTGCCGGTGCTGACCATCGAGGAGCTGGCGCGGTACCGCGAGGCGATGCTGGAACGGGAAGCAGAGCCGGCCTGATAGGCCGCCTTGAGGCTATTCGCGGGTTTGCCCGCTCCCACAGGGTCCGCGCCGGGTTCAGAACCGGTGTAATACCTGTGGAGGTTTACCCGCGAAGAGGCCGGCAAATCCAACCGCATTGCCCGGGAAGTTTGCTCCCCCCGCCCCGCTCTGCTAGTGTCGCGCCGTTCTGAATGCCACCGAGAAAGTCGCCATGGCCCGCAAAAAAGCCTCCCTCGATTTCGAGCAATCCCTCGCAGACCTGCAAGCACTGGTCGAGCGCCTGGAGAACGGCGAGTTGTCGCTGGAAGAGTCGCTGGCCGCCTTCGAGCAAGGCATCGCCCTGACCCGTGATTGCCAGGGTGCACTGGCCCAGGCCGAACAGAAGGTGCAGATCCTGCTGGAACGCGACGGCGAACTGGCCGCGCAGCCCTTCGACGCGGAGCCGGAAGCATGATCGGCACCTACCAGGCCAGCTGCCAGGCGCGGGTCGACGCTGCCCTCGAACGGCTGTTCGTTGCCCCGTCCAAAGAGCTGGAACGCCTTTACGCCGCCATGCGCTACAGCGTGATGAACGGCGGCAAGCGCGTACGCCCGCTGCTGGCCTACGCGGCCTGCGAAGCCTTGGGCGCCCCGGCCGAACAGGCCAACGGCGCGGCCTGCGCGGTCGAACTGATCCACGCCTACTCGCTGGTGCATGACGACCTGCCAGCCATGGACGATGACGACCTGCGTCGCGGCCAACCCACTACCCACAAAGCGTTCGACGAAGCCTGCGCCATCCTGGCGGGCGACGGTTTGCAGAGCCTGGCGTTCAGTGCCCTGCTCGACCCGGGCCTCAGCCCGCAGGCCGACAGCGTACGCCTGACCATGGTCCAGGCCCTGGCCAAGGCCGCCGGCCCGGCAGGCATGGTCGGCGGCCAGGCCATCGACCTCGGTTCGGTAGGCCTGAAGCTGGACCAGCAGGCACTGGAGTTCATGCACCGGCACAAGACCGGCGCACTGATCGAGGCCAGCGTACGCCTCGGCGCCCTGGCCAGTGCCCGTGCCGAACAGGCGCAGCTGGATGCCTTGCAGGTGTATGCACAGGCCATTGGCCTGGCATTCCAGGTGCAGGACGACATCCTCGATGTGGAAAGCGACACCGCCACCCTGGGCAAACGCCAGGGTGCCGACATAGCACGTGACAAACCGACCTACCCGGCCCTGCTGGGCCTGGAAGCGGCCAAGGCCTACGCAACCGAACTGCGCGACCAGGCGCTGGTCGCACTACAAGGGTTCGGGGAAACGGCCGAGCCGC
>NZ_JBNRIK010000025.1:40125-87390 GCF_053557975.1 Pseudomonas sp. XP2 | reverse complement strand
TCGAGTCCACCAGGCGGCGATCATCGGCCTGGTCGCCGACGTTCAGCGGCAAGGCACCGAAAACACTGCCAGCGGACACCCGCTGCAGGCCGTTGACGCGAATATCGGAGATGGTGAAGGACTCGGCGTGAACTTCAGCGATCATCAGTGCGGACATGACCGCAGTTAGCAGCAGACGTTTCATGAAGTCCTTTTATTCCAACTGGCAATAAACAACCTGCCGCGAAAAAGCGGCAGGTTCGCAATTGAGCGAAGCTTTATAGTCGACCCAGATCGTTGATCAGGGCGAGCAACATCACCCCTATGACCAAACTGATACCGATCTGGACCCCCCAACCTTGCACCCGATCCGACAGCGGACGACCGCGCGCCCACTCGACCAGGTAAAACAGCAAATGCCCCCCATCCAGTACCGGGATGGGCAGCAAGTTAAGAACCCCCAGGCTTATGCTCAGGTAGGCCAGGAAATTCAGGAAATCCCCCACGCCGGACTGGGCTGAAGCGCCCGCCACTTTAGCAATGGTTATCGGTCCACTCAAGTTTTTTACCGAGAGCTCCCCGAACAGCATTTTCTTCAGCGATTCGAGGGTCAGCACGCTCATGCTCCAGGTGCGTGACAAGCCCTCACCCACCGCTTCAAGCGGGCCGTAGCTGATTTCGCGGAGCATGCTGGCAGGCCATTCGCCACCTTTTACTCCGGCACCCAGATAACCACCGGCAGCCTTGCCCTCCCCCTTGCGCGCCAGGGTTACCCGCACGTCCAGGGCCGCACCGTCACGCTCGACACGCACAACCACATTGGCAGCCGGGCGGGCACGCACACTGTCGACCACCTGCTGCCATTGCGTCACGGCAACACCGTCGATGCTCAGCAGCTTGTCACCCGTCCTGAGGCCCGCAGCGGCAGCCGGCCCCTTCGGATCGATCTCGGCCAGCACCGGCTCAATCGCCGGGCGCCAAGGGTGCAGCCCCAGGGACTGGATAGGGTCCGGCTCGTCAGCGCCCTTTAGCCAGCTGTCCAGCTTGACCGGCAGCTGGCGCTCGGCAGACGCGCCTTCGTCGCGCACCCCAACCTGCAAGGTGCCGCTCTCGCCAAGGCGACGAACAAGCTGCAAATTGACCGCCGACCAACCGCTGGTCGGCTTGCCGTCGATAGAGACGATTTCCTGACCTGCGGTCAGCCCGGCCGATGCAGCCAGGCTGCCAGCATCGACTGCACCGATCACCGGCCGCACTTGCTGGGTACCCATCATTGCCAGCACCCAGAAGAACAGGATGGCCAGCAGGAAGTTGGCGATCGGACCCGCCGCGACGATCGCGATACGCTGGCCCACGGGCTTTCGGTTGAACGACTGATCAGCCAGCGCTGGCGGTACATCCCCCTCGCGCTCGTCGAGCATCTTCACGTAGCCACCCAGCGGGATGGCGGCGACCACAAACTCGGTGCCATGGCGGTCGTGCCAGCGCAACAGCGGTGTGCCGAAGCCCACCGAGAAGCGCAGCACCTTGACGCCGCAGCGGCGCGCCACCCAGAAGTGGCCGAATTCGTGGAAGGTGACCAGCACACCCAAAGCCACAAGGGTGCCGATAATCATGTAGAGCGCTGTCATGTCCATCTCCGAATGATGTTCAGCGGGCCGGCTGTATGCCAGCCCCCTCAGAAACCTGGGTGGGTTTGCATCAGCGACCGTGACGCCTCAGCCACTCACGGGAAAGCTCCCGGGCACGCTGGTCGGCGGCGAACACCGCGTCCAGCGACGGCAGCGGCACGACGGGCTCCTGATCGAGCACCTGTTCGATCATACCCGCGATCTCCGGAAAGCGGATACGCCGCTCAAGAAATGCTTCGACCGCCACCTCATTGGCTGCATTGAGTACGGCGGGTGCGCTGTTGCCCGCCTCGGCAGCCTGCCGCGCCAGGCGCAGGCAAGGGAAGCGCTGTTCGTCGGGCGCATGGAAATCCAGACGGGCGATGGCGAACAGGTCGAGCGGGGCCACCCCGGAATCGATACGTTCAGGCCACGCCAGGGCATTGGCGATCGGCGTACGCATGTCCGGATTACCCAGCTGCGCCAGCACCGAACCGTCCACATAATCGACCAGGGAGTGAATGACACTCTGTGGGTGCACCACCACCTCGACCTTGGCCGGTGGGGCATCGAACAACCAGCAGGCCTCGATCAGCTCGAGCCCCTTGTTCATCATGCTGGCCGAATCCACGGAAATCTTGCGCCCCATCGACCAGTTGGGATGCGCACAGGCCTGCTCCGGCGTCACATCCAGCAAAGCTTCGACCGGCGTTTCACGGAACGGGCCACCGGAAGCCGTCAGCAGTATCCGGCGCACGCCAACCGCGCTCAGGCCACGCGCGTAGTCGCCGGGCATGCACTGGAAGATCGCGTTGTGCTCGCTATCGATCGGCAACAGCACGGCACCGCTGCGCCGCACGGCCTCGATGAACAGCGCACCGGACATTACCAAGGCTTCCTTGTTGGCCAGCAGCACCTTCTTGCCCGCCTCGACGGCAGCCAAGGTGGGGCGCAGGCCGGCAGCGCCGACAATCGCTGCCATCACCGCATCCACTTCCGCTGCCGAAGCCACCTGACAAAGCCCGGCCTCGCCTTCCAGCACCTCGGTGGTGCAGCCGGCAGCCGCCAGGTTTTCGCGCAGTCGCACAGCTGCTTCGGCACTCGGCACTACAGCGAAGGCCGGGCGATGGCGCATGCACAGGGCCAGCAACTCGTCGATGCGCGAATAACCGCTGAGGGCGAACACCTGATAGCGATCGGGGTGGCGCGCGATCACATCCAGCGTGCTCAGACCGATGGAGCCGGTGGCCCCGAGTACGGTAATACGTTGCGGACGGCTCACATCACACCCCATTCGGCAGCCCACAACAACACGGCAAAAATCGGGATCGCCGCAGTAAGGCTGTCAATGCGGTCGAGTACACCCCCATGGCCGGGCAGCAGATTACTGCTGTCCTTGATACCGGAGCGGCGTTTGAACATGCTCTCTGTCAGGTCACCGACCACCGAGGACATGACCAGCAGCGCGGCACCCAGCAGGCCCAGCAGGATCTGACCGAAACCCCAGTCACGACTGATGCCAACCGCCAACGTAATCGCAAGGCTCACCGCCAGGCCGCCATACACGCCTTCCCAGCTCTTGCCTGGGCTGACCTGCGGGGCCAGCTTGCGCTTGCCGAAGGCCCTGCCAGAGAAGTAAGCGCCAATGTCGGCGGCCCACACCAGCACCATGACCGACAGGATCAGCCAATTGCCCAGCGGCCAGTGCTTGAGCAACACCAGCCCCTGCCAGGCAGGCAGCAATACCAGCAGGCCGATCAGCAACCGGCAGGCGGCACTGGCCCACAGCTCGCTGCTACGCGGGTAGGTAAGCACCAGCCAGGTGGCCAGCCCCCACCAGATCACTGCAGCACCCAGCACCCAGGGCGCCAGCTCCGGAAGGATGTACAGCAACATCAGCGCTCCGGCGACCACCGCGGCATAGGCGATACGCAGCGGCTGGGCCATCAACCCGGCCAGACGTGCCCACTCCCAGGCGCCAAGGGTCACCACGAAGCCGATGAACAGGGCGAAATCCCCGCCGTTGAGCAGGAAGAAGCCACCCAGCGCGATCGGCAGCAGGATCAGCGCAGTCATGATGCGTTGTTTAAGCATTAAGCACGAGCTCCAGCCTCGACCTGCTCGCTGGTCTTACCGAAGCGGCGCTGGCGCGAAGCGAAATCGGCCAGGGCATTGCGCATGGCCTCGTGTTTGAAGTCCGGCCAGTACAGGTCGGAGAAATACAGCTCGGCGTAGGCCAGCTGCCACAACAGGAAATTGCTGATGCGGTGCTCGCCACCGGTGCGAATGCACAGGTCCGGCAGCGGTAGCTCGCCGGTTGCCAGGCAGGTCTGCAGCAGGCCCGGGGTAATGTCTTCCGGGCGCAGGTGCCCGGCTTGCACTTCCCGCGCCAGCCGCTGAGCGGCCTGAGCGATGTCCCACTGGCCACCGTAGTTGGCCGCAATCTGCAGGATGAAGCGGTTGTTGCCGGCGGTCAGCGCCTCGGCCTCGCGCATGGCAGCTTGCAGTTCGGGATGGAAACGCGAACGGTCACCGATGATGCGCAAGCTGATGTTGTTCTCGTTGAGGCGCTTCGCCTCGCGGCGCAGGGCCGAGAAGAACAGCTCCATCAGCGCACCGACCTCTTCGGCGGGGCGCTGCCAGTTTTCGCTGGAGAACGCGAACAGGGTCAGTACCTCGACCCCGGACTTGGCACACACTTCGATGACCGCGCGAACGGCGTCTACACCCGCCTTGTGCCCGGCAACGCCGGGCAGCAGGCGTTTTTTCGCCCAGCGGTTGTTGCCATCCATGATGATCGCGACGTGACGCGGCACCGAGGACGGCGCCACTGGCTTGGTCTTTTCCATTAAGAAACCCCGGCCTTAGACGGCCATCAGGTCCTTTTCCTTGGCTTTGAAGGCAGCATCGACTTCGGCAACGAACTTGTCGGTCAGCTTCTGGATCTCGTCAGCGGCGCGACGTTCTTCGTCTTCGCTGATTTCCTTGTCCTTGGTCAGCTTCTTCAGGTCGGCAAGGGCGTCGCGGCGTACGTTGCGCACGGCAACCTTGGCATCCTCGCACACGCCACTGGCCTGCTTGGTATAGTTCTTGCGGGTTTCCTCGGTCAGGGCCGGCATTGGCACACGAATGGTAGTGCCGGCGCTGGACGGGTTCAGGCCCAGGTCAGAGGTAAGAATGGCCTTTTCGATGGCAGCGCTGAGGTTTTTGTCATGAGCGACAATTTTCAGGGTGCGGGCATCTTCGACGCTGATCGCAGCCACCTGGTTCAGCGGCATTTCGCTGCCCCAGGCAGTGACCTTGACGCTATCCAGGATGCTTGGGTGGGCACGACCGGTGCGGATCGCCGCCAGGTTACGGCTCAGGGCCTCAAGGGACTTGGTCATGCGCTCCTGCGCGTCTTTCTTGATGTCGTTGATCATGCTTGGCCTTCCTCGATCAGAGTACCTTCAGCGCCACCCACCACGATGTTCAGCAGGGCGCCAGGCTTGTTCATGTTGAATACCCGCAATGGCATCCCGTGGTCGCGGCACAGGACGATTGCGGTCAGGTCCATCACACCCAGCTTGCGATCCAGGACCTCATCGTAGGTCAGGTGATCGAACTTCTCGGCGTGTGGGTCCTTGAATGGATCGGCAGTGTACACACCATCGACCTTGGTCGCCTTCAGCACGACGTCGGCATCGATTTCGATGGCGCGCAGGCAAGCGGCGGAGTCGGTGGTGAAGAACGGGTTGCCGGTACCGGCGGAGAAAATTACCACATCCCCGGAGTTGAGGTGGCGAATAGCTTTGCGGCGATCATAATGATCGGTCACGCCGACCATGGAGATGGCGGACATGACCAGGGCCGGGATGTTCGAGCGCTCCAGCGCATCGCGCATGGCCAGGCCGTTCATCACGGTGGCCAGCATACCCATGTGGTCACCGGTGACGCGGTCCATGCCGGCTGCGCTGAGTGCAGCGCCACGGAACAGGTTGCCACCGCCAATCACCAGGCCGACCTGGACACCAATCCCTACCAACTGGCCAACTTCAAGGGCCATGCGATCCAGCACCTTCGGGTCGATCCCGAAGTCTTCCGAGCCCATCAGGGCCTCGCCGCTAAGTTTGAGCAAAATGCGTTTATAGCGAGGTTGGCGACCACTCACCTGCTGAGCCATTGCGAGTCTCTCCTGCGGCGTACTTTAGAAAATTCGTGCGGGCTGTTTTCAGCCTGCTAACTGTAGCGTGGCACCGCTTTGGTGCCAGCGGCGGCGGGTTTCATAAACCCTTCGCCGTTTTGACAAAGAGGCTGCGCGCGTGAGCGGGCAGCCTCTTTGGGGCGACAGACGGGGCTGTCTTACTGCTTGGCGGCAGCTACCTGAGCGGCAACTTCAGCAGCGAAGTCGTCGACTGGCTTCTCGATGCCTTCGCCTACTTTGAAGTAGGTGAAGGAAACGATTTCAGCGCCGGCTTTCTTGGCCAGCTCGCCAACCTTGACTTCTGGGTTCATGACGAAGGCCTGCTCTTTCAGCGAAGCTTCAGCCTTGAACTTGGTGATACGGCCGTTGATCATGTTCTCAACGATGTTTTCCGGCTTGCCGGCAATCTTGTCGGCGTTCAGCTGCAGGAAGACATTCTTCTCGCGCTCGATGGCCTCGGCGGAGATTTCCGACGAATCCAGGAACTCAGGGTTCGACGCTGCAACGTGCATGGCGATGTTCTTCGCCAGCTCGACGTCACCGCCTTTCAGAACGACGACTGCGCCGATCTTGTTGCCGTGCAGGTAGGCACCGACAACGTCACCTTCAACGCGCACCAGGCGACGGATGTTGACGTTCTCGCCACACTTGGCAACCAGGGCTTCACGAGCTGCTTCACGCGAGGCGATCAGCGGAGCGGCGTCGGTCAGTTTCTGGGCGAAGGCTTCTTCAAGGCTTTCGGCAACGAAGTTCTTGAAGTCGTCTTGCAGGGCCAGGAAGTCGGTCTGCGAGTTCACTTCCAGCAGAACGGCGGATTTACCGTCGGTCTTGACGGCGATAGCGCCTTCAGCAGCGACGTTGCCAGCCTTTTTGGCGGCCTTGATGGCGCCCGAGGCACGCATGTCGTCAATGGCTTTCTCGATGTCGCCGCCAGCCTTTTCCAGGGCTTTCTTGCAATCCATCATGCCTTCGCCAGTACGCTCGCGCAGTTCTTTTACCAGCGCTGCAGTAATTGCTGCCATTTCAAAATCCTCTTGGAAAGTTTTTCAACCATTCCACCCGTTCGTCACGGGCGTTAAATTCTGCGAATCCGCTGTTGTTATCTCAGCCAACCCATAATGCGGGGCCCTTGCTGACAGCAGGATTTCAAGGTGGCAAAAAGGGGGCAAAGCCCCCTTTTTGCGTGCCAAGTAGACGCTAGCGCCTATTACTCAGCAGCAGGTGCAGCCGCTTCTTCAACATAGACTTCGGTGCCGCCAGCAACGTTGTTGCGGCCGCGGATGATGGCGTCAGCCATCGAAGTCATGTACAGCTCGATGGCGCGGATGGCGTCGTCGTTGCCTGGGATGATGTAGTCAACACCTTCCGGGCTGCTGTTGGTATCGACAACGCCGATAACCGGGATGCCCAGCTTGTTAGCTTCGGTGATAGCAATGCGCTCGTGGTCAACGTCGATCACGAACAGGGCATCAGGCAGACCGCCCATGTCCTTGATACCACCCAGGCTGCGGTCCAGCTTTTCCAGATCGCGCGAACGCATCAGGGCTTCTTTCTTGGTCAGCTTGGCAAAGGTGCCGTCTTCGGCCTGGGCTTCCAGGTCGCGCAGACGCTTGATCGAAGCGCGGATGGTCTTGTAGTTGGTCAGCATGCCGCCCAACCAGCGGTGGTCAACGTATGGCGAACCGGCACGAGCAGCTTGCTCGGCGACGATCTTGCCGGCGGAACGCTTGGTGCCGACGAACATGATCTTGTTCTTGCCCTGAGCCAGACGCTCTACGAACGCCAGGGCGTCGTTGAACATTGGCAGGGTTTTTTCCAGGTTGATGATGTGGATCTTGTTACGCGCGCCGAAAATGTACTTGCCCATTTTCGGATTCCAGTAACGGGTCTGGTGGCCGAAGTGCACACCGGCCTTCAGCATATCGCGCATATTGACTTGGGACATGATAGTTCCTTGGTAAGTCGGGTTGGGCCTCCACGCGTCCCAATGACCAACCCGCAAATTCGAGAATCCGGGGCACCCAGGTCATCGTGTCGACACGTGTGTGGGTTTAGGCTTACGGGGTCGTCCCCGAAAGCGGCGCATGTTATACCACAGACCGCCAGCGAACGAAACCCGAATGAGGTTGCGTCTGTCAGCGGTTTTTGCAGCGCCCCGCCAAACAGGCCAGAATGCCTCCTGTAGACAGCAGCATGGCCGCCTTTATCCCGACAGAATGCCGCCCTGCTCTGCTAGAATCCGGCCTTTCCCGTTTGTTCGCGCCGCGTGCGGCGCCGTAGAGAGCCTGTAATGACCGTCAACATCAAGACCGCAGAAGACATCGAGAAGATGCGCATCGCCGGCCGCCTGGCCGCCGAGGTGCTGGAAATGATCGAGGAGCACGTCAAGCCCGGTGTTACCACCGAAGAGCTCGACCGCTTGTGCCACGACTATATCGTCAACGTCCAGCAGGCCATCCCGGCGCCGCTCAACTACAAGGGCTACCCGAAGTCGATCTGCACCTCGATCAACCATGTGGTCTGCCACGGCATCCCCAACGACAAGCCGCTCAAGGACGGTGACACGCTCAACATCGACGTCACCGTGATCAAGGACGGCTACCACGGCGATACCAGCCGCATGTTCCACGTGGGCAACGTGCCGGTGTGGGCCGAGCGCCTGTCCAAGGTTACCCAGGAGTGCATGTACAAGGCCATCGAGCTGGTCAAGCCGGGCTGCCGCCTGGGCGATATCGGCGAAGTGATCCAGAAGCACGCGGAAAAGAACGGCTTCTCGGTGGTACGCGAGTTCTGCGGCCACGGCATCGGCAAGGTGTTCCACGAAGAACCGCAGATCCTGCACTACGGCCGCGCCGGCACCGGCATGGAGCTTAAAGAAGGCATGACCTTCACCATCGAGCCGATGATCAACCAGGGCAAGGCCGACACCAAGGTGCTGGGCGACGGCTGGACCGCCATCACCAAGGACCGCAAGCTCTCGGCCCAGTGGGAACACACCCTGGTGGTGACCGCGACCGGTTATGAGATCTTCACCCTGCGCAAGGACGACACCATCCCGCGCACCTCGGCCTGACCGCACTCCCACAGGCCACCCGACGACAGGAACGTGACGCGATGCCCCAGGTGGACCCCGAGCTGTTCGACCGCGGCCAGTTCCAGGCGGAACTGGCCCTCAAGGCGAGCCCCATCGCCGCCTTCAAGAAAGCCATCCGCCAGGCCGGCGAGGTGCTCGACAAGCGTTTCCGCAGTGGCGACGATATCCGTCCACTGATCGAAGCCCGCGCCTGGCTCGTCGACAATATCCTGCAACAGGCGTGGAACCAGTTCGACTGGGGCGACCAGAATGGCATCGCCCTGGTCGCGGTGGGTGGCTACGGGCGCGGTGAGCTGCACCCGCATTCAGACATCGACCTGCTGATTTTGCTGGGCGCCGCCGAGCACGAACAATACCGCGACGCCATCGAACGCTTTCTCACCCTGCTGTGGGACATCGGCCTGGAAGTGGGCCAGAGCGTGCGCACCGTCGACGAGTGCGCCGAACAGGCCCGCGCGGACCTGACGGTGATTACCAACCTGATGGAAAGCCGTACCATCGCCGGCCCCGAGGCCCTGCGCCAGCGCATGCTGGAGGTGACCAGCACCGCGCACATGTGGCCGAGCAAAGACTTCTTCCTGGCCAAACGCGCCGAACTCAAGGCCCGTCACCATAAGTACAACGACACCGAGTACAACCTCGAACCTAACGTCAAGGGCTCGCCAGGCGGCCTGCGCGACATCCAGACGGTACTGTGGGTGGCCCGCCGCCAGTACGGCACCCTGAACCTGCACGCGCTGGCCGGCGAGGGTTTCTTGCTGGAAAGCGAGAACGAACTGCTGGCCTCGTCCCAGGATTTTCTGTGGAAGGTACGTTACGCCCTGCACATGCTGGCCGGTCGCGCCGAGGACCGCCTGCTGTTCGACCACCAGCGCAGCCTCGCCGCGCTGCTTGGGTACAGCGACGACAACCCCAAGCGGGCAATCGAGCAGTTCATGCAGCAGTACTACCGGGTGGTGATGAGCATCAGCCAGCTGTGCGACCTGATCATCCAGCACTTCGAAGAGGTCATCCTCGCCGACGAAGACAGCGGCACCACCCAACCGCTGAATGCACGCTTTCGCCTGCACGACGGCTATATCGAGGCCACCCACCCGAACGTGTTCAAGCGCACACCGTTCGCCATGCTGGAAATCTTCGTGCTGATGGCCCAGCACCCGGAAATCAAGGGCGTGCGCGCCGATACGGTGCGCCTGCTGCGTGAGCACCGCCACCTGATCGACGACACTTTCCGCACCGATATCCGCAACACCAGCCTGTTCATCGAGCTGTTCAAGTGCGAAATCGGCATCCACCGCAACCTGCGGCGGATGAACCGCTACGGCATCCTTGGCCGCTACCTGCCGGAGTTCGGCCTGATCGTCGGGCAGATGCAGCATGACCTGTTCCACATCTATACGGTCGATGCACACACCCTCAACCTCATCAAGCACCTGCGCAAGCTGCAGTACACACCGGTGTCCGAGAAATTCCCGCTGGCCAGCAAGCTGATGGGGCGCCTGCCCAAGCCCGAGCTGATCTACCTTGCCGGCCTTTACCACGACATCGGCAAAGGTCGCCAGGGCGACCATTCCGAGCTGGGCGCGGTGGATGCGAAGAAGTTCTGCGAGCGACACCAGTTGCCGGCCTGGGACAGCCGGTTGATCGTCTGGCTGGTGCAGAACCACCTGGTGATGTCGACCACAGCCCAGCGCAAGGACTTGTCCGACCCGCAGGTAATCAACGACTTTGCCCTGCACGTGGGCGACGAGACGCGCCTGGACTACCTGTACGTGCTGACCGTGGCCGACATCAATGCCACCAACCCCAGCCTGTGGAACTCGTGGCGGGCCAGTCTGTTGCGCCAGCTCTACAGCGAGACCAAGCGCGCCCTGCGCCGCGGCCTGGAAAACCCGCTGGACCGCGAAGAGCAGATCCGCCAGACGCAGTCCTCAGCACTGGATATTCTGGTGCGCGAGGGTACCGACCCGGACGACGTCGAGCAGCTGTGGTCGCAACTGGGTGATGACTACTTCCTCAAGCACACCGCCGCCGACGTAGCCTGGCATACGGATGCGATCCTGCAGCAACCGGCTGATGGCGGGCCGCTGGTGCTGATCAAGGAAACCACCCAGCGGGAGTTCGAAGGCGGCACGCAGATCTTCATCTACGCCCCCGATCAGCACGATTTCTTTGCCGTGACGGTGGCGGCCATGTCGCAGCTGAACCTGAACATCCATGACGCGCGGATCATCACGTCGAGCAGCCAGTTCACCCTCGACACCTACATTGTGCTGGACAACGACGGCGGCTCGATCGGCGACAACCCGCAGCGGGTCAAGCAGATTCGCGATGGCCTGACCGAAGCGCTGCGCAACCCCGAAGACTACCCGACCATCATCCAGCGCCGGGTGCCGCGCCAGCTCAAGCACTTCGACTTCCCGCCGCAGGTGACCATCCTCAACGATGCCCAGCGGCCAGTGACCATCCTCGAAATCACCGCACCCGACCGCCCGGGCCTGCTGGCCCGGCTGGGGCGCATTTTCCTGGAGTTCGACCTGTCGCTGCAGAACGCCAAGATCGCCACTCTGGGCGAACGGGTGGAAGACGTGTTCTTCATCACTGATGCCGACAACCAGCCGCTGTCCGACCCGCAGCTGTGCAGCCGCCTGCAGGAGGCCATCGTGCAGCAGCTACAAGCCGGCCAAGGTAGCGACACCAGCCCGACCCGCGTGACCATTTAACGATTAGACGATTGACGAGACCTTGCGCCGATGAACCATGCCTTGACCCAGCTTCAGCCCTACCCGTTCGAAAAGCTCCGCGCCCTGCTGGGCAGCGTGAAGCCTGCGGCGGACAAACGCGCCATCGCCCTGTCGATCGGTGAGCCGAAGCACGAATCGCCGGCGTTCGTGGCCCAGGCCATGGCCGACAACCTTGACAAGCTGGCGGTGTACCCCAGCACCATCGGCGTGCCGGCCCTGCGCCAGGCCATCGGCCAGTGGTGCGAGCAGCGTTTTGGTGTGCCGGCCGGCTGGCTGGATGCCGAGCAGCACATCCTGCCGGTCAATGGCACCCGTGAAGCGCTGTTTGCCTTCACCCAGGCGGTGGTCAACCGTGCAGATGACGGCCTGGTAATCAGCCCAAACCCGTTCTACCAGATCTACGAAGGCGCAGCACTGCTGGCCGGGGCAACACCGCACTACCTGCCCTGCCTGGAAAGCAACGGTTTCAACCCCGATTTCGATGCCGTAACGGCGGACGTGTGGAAGCGCTGCCAGATCCTGTTCCTGTGCTCGCCGGGCAACCCCACCGGTGCATTGGTGCCGATGGACACCCTGAAAAAGCTGATTGCCCTGGCTGACGAACACGACTTCGTGATCGCCGCCGACGAGTGCTACAGCGAGCTGTACTTCGACGAAGATGCGCCACCACCGGGCCTGCTGACCGCCTGCGCCGAGCTTGGCCGTAGTGATTTTGCCCGCTGCGTGGTGTTCCATAGCCTGTCCAAGCGCTCCAACCTGCCGGGCCTGCGTTCGGGCTTTGTGGCTGGCGACGCCAAAATCATCAAGCCGTTCCTGCTGTACCGCACCTACCACGGCTGTGCCATGCCGGTGCAAACCCAGCTGGCCAGCATTGCCGCGTGGCAGGACGAGGCGCATGTGCGCGAGAACCGCGACCAGTACCGCGCCAAATACGATGCCGTGCTGGACATCCTGCAGCCGGTGCTGGACGTGCAGCGCCCGGATGGCAGCTTCTACCTGTGGGCCAAGGTGCCGGGCTGCGATGCCGAATTCACCCGCGACCTGTTCGAAGCCCAGCATGTGACCGTGGTACCAGGCTCGTACCTGTCGCGTGAAGTGGAGGGTGTGAACCCAGGCGCCGGGCGCGTACGCATGGCGCTGGTTGCACCGCTGGCCGAGTGCATCGAGGCGGCAGAGCGGATTCGTGCCTTCCTGCAAAACCGCTAATTGAGCTGGGGGCGCTGTGCGCCCCATTCGCGGGACAAGCCCGCGCCCACAGGCCTCCAGCAACCTCAAATGGAGGACCTGTGGGAGCGGGCTTGTCCCGCGAATGGCAACAAGGAGATCTACTTGACCTGCCCCAGGTTGGCCTCACTCATATCCAGCTCCCCAAGCACCTGCCGCACCACCTCATCGCCCACCTGGTGCTGGCGATGCAGGTTATACAGCTCCAGCCGCTGCGCCCTCAGCGCACGCAAGCGCAAACGCCGCTCCAGCAAGTCCATCTGTTCGGCCAGGGCCTTGGCCTCGGCACTGTCGTTGTAGCTGTCCAGTTCATCCCGATACTCAGCCATCAACCGTGCCTTCAGCTCGGTCGCCAGGGTCGCCTGCGCAGCATCTTGCGGGGCATTGGCGTCGATCACCTCCTCTGCTTCCAGGGCATGAATCGCTGCCTCGGCCGTGCGCCGCCAGGCTTCCTGCACCTCCTGGTGCAAGCGTTCGTCCGGGCTCTTGGTCACCCCGCGCAGCAATATCGGCAGCGCGATGCAGGCGCTGATCAACGATAGCAGGATCACCCCGGCGGCAATGAAAATCAGCAAATCACGCTCAGGGAAGGCCTTGCCCGCCCCCATCAGCAACGGCACCGACATCACACCCGCCAGGGTCACCGCCCCGCGCACACCGCCCAAGGTCAGCAGCCAGCAGGAGCGCGCCGTAGGCATCAGCACCAGCGCCGGTTTGCCGCGCCAGCGGCGCACCACGCCGATCGACCGCCAGATGCTCTGCACCCAGATGAACCGCAGCAGGATCAGTGCAGCAAAGATCGCCACCACGTCCAGGCAGCGGTAGGCCAGGGTCGGCCACACGGTGGCTTCGTGGCTGACCACCGCCTTGATGATGTCTGGCAACTGCAGGCCCAACAGCAGGAAGATCAGGCCATTGAAGGCGAACTCCAGCAACGACCAGACGCTCCGGTTAAGCAGGCGGGTGCTGGTCTGGCGTGGCAGCAGGTCGAGCCAGCTTTGCATCATGCCGGCCGCTACCGCCGAAAGGATGCCCGAAACGCCCAGGCGCTCGGCCAGCACGTAGGCCGCGAACGGCAGCAGCAGCATGAACACCACGTGGGTGGCCGGGTCGTCCCAGCCGCGGGCGATCATCCAGGCGCGCAGGCGGCCGACCAGCCAGCTCAGGCCCACCCCCACCGCCAGACCGCCAAGCGCGACCAGCACAAAGCTGAAGCTGGCATCGGCCAGCGAAAACACCCCGGTGATCGCCGCCGCAAGGGCGAACTTGAAGGTCACCAGGCCCGATGCATCGTTCATCAGGGCCTCCCCCTGCAGCATGTGCATCAGCGGGGTGGGCAGGCGGTCCTGGGCGATGGCCGAAACCGCCACGGCATCGGTCGGCGACAGCACCGCCGCCAAGGCGAAAGCCACCGGCAGGGGGATGCTCGGCAGCAGCCAGTGAATGAAATAGCCGGCCCCGACCACAGTGAACAGCACCAACCCTACGGCCAGCGCCACCACTGGCCCGCGAATGCGCCACAACTCACGCTTGGGGATGCGCCAACCGTCGGCAAAGAGCAGGGGCGGCAAGAACAGGAACAGGAACAACTCGGGGTCCAGGGCCACATGCAGCCCCAGTGTCGGCAGGGCCAGCAAGGCACCGGCAGCGATCTGCACCAGCGGCAAGGGCAGCGGGATCATGCGGCCGACCAGCTTCGACAGGCTGACCAGCGTCAGCAGGATGAGGACGGTGTAGGCGGACTGCATCCGGGAAAGCTTCCTTTGTGAACCAGAAACGGTAGCAAGGCGAACCATCGCCATTGAAACAATATGTTAGCGGCGACCGACGGTTCGGGGCCGCTGCACGATAGTCGCAGGTGACGGCGGAATATGTAACATGATGATACTTCAGAAGGTGCAGGCCTTGATTCTTGCAGCGCCCATGAGATCGAGCACCGCCCGCGCGGCGCTCGATCTCATGGGCGCTGCAAGGCTCAAGGCAAGTACACCCGTGGCGCTCACTGTTTCGTTCCCGCATAATCCCGCGACTGACATCGAAAGACGGAGAGATTGGGGCGACTTGTAACCCCAATGTACACAATGACCTACACGCTCTACGGCATCAAAGCCTGTGACACCATGAAAAAAGCGCGTACCTGGCTCGAAGACAAAGCCATCGCCTACGAATTTCACGATTACAAGACCCAAGGCATCGACCGCGACCGCCTGAACCGCTGGTGCGACGAACACGGCTGGGAAGTCATCCTCAACCGTGCCGGCACCACCTTCCGCAAGCTGGACGACGCCAGCAAGGCAGACCTCGACCAGGCCAAGGCCGTCGAGCTGATGCTGGCCCAGCCGTCGATGATCAAACGCCCGGTGCTGGACCTTGGCGCGCGCACCCTGGTCGGCTTCAAGCCGGACCTGTACGCCGCTGCCCTGGCCTGAGCCCCCACCCTATTTCGCACGAGGTAATCACATGTCCAATACCCTGTTCAGCCTGGCCTTCGGTGTCGGCTCCCAGAACCGCCAGGGCGCCTGGCTGGAAGTGTTCTACGCGCAACCGCTGCTCAACCCGAGCGCCGAGCTGGTTGCCGCTGTAGCCCCTGTTCTCGGTTACGAAGGTGGCAACCAGGCCATCGCCTTCAGCAACGGCCAGGCCTTGAAATTGGCCGAAGCCCTGAAAGGCGTGGATGCGGCCCAGGCCGCCCTGCTGATCCGCCTGGCCGAAAGCCACAAGCCGCTGGTCGCTACCCTGCTGGCCGAAGACGCTGCCCTGACCTCCACCCCAGAGGCCTACCTCAAGCTGCACCTGTTGTCGCACCGCCTGGTCAAGCCACACGGCCTGAGCCTGGCTGGCATCTTCCCGCTGCTGCCGAACGTAGCCTGGACCAACCAGGGCGCGGTCGACCTGGCCGAACTGGCCGAGCTGCAACTGGAAGCGCGCCTGAAGGGCGAGCTGCTGGAAGTGTTCTCGGTGGACAAGTTCCCGAAGATGACCGACTACGTGGTCCCGGCCGGCGTGCGCATCGCCGATACCGCCCGTGTGCGCCTGGGCGCCTACATCGGCGAAGGCACCACCATCATGCACGAAGGCTTCGTCAACTTTAACGCGGGCACCGAAGGCCCGGGCATGATCGAAGGCCGCGTGTCCGCCGGCGTATTCGTTGGCAAAGGTTCCGACCTGGGCGGCGGTTGCTCGACCATGGGTACCCTGTCCGGTGGCGGCAACATCGTCATCAAGGTGGGCGAAGGCTGCCTGATCGGCGCCAACGCTGGTATCGGCATTCCGCTGGGCGACCGCAACACCGTTGAAGCCGGCCTGTACATCACCGCTGGCACCAAGGTGAACCTGCTGGACGAGAACAACGAGCTGGTCAAGGTGGTCAAGGCCCGCGACCTGGCCGGCCAGACCGACCTGCTGTTCCGCCGCAACTCGCTGAATGGCGCGGTAGAATGCAAGACCCACAAGTCGGCCATCGAGCTGAACGAGGCGCTGCACGCTCACAACTGAGCATGCTTGGCGTTTGAAATGTTAAGATCGGGTCTGGCACCACGCCAGACCCGATTTTCATTCCAGGCCCCGTGAACATGTTCCAGCCCTCCCCCTGGCGTGCCGACTTCCCCGCCATCGCCGCCCTGCAACGGCAGCACCAGACCTACCTGGACAGCGCCGCTACCACCCAAAAGCCGCAAGCCCTGATCGATGCCTTGAGCCATTACTACAGCCATGGCGCGGCCAACGTACACCGTGCCCAGCACCTGCCCGGTGCACTGGCGACCCAGGCTTTCGAAACCAGCCGAGACAAGGTCGCCGCCTGGTTGAATGCTGCGGACTCACGGCAGATCGTGTTCACCCACGGTGCCACCTCGGCCTTGAACCTGCTGGCCTACGGCCTTGAGCACCGCTTCGAAGCCGGTGACGAAATTGCCATCAGCGCGCTGGAGCACCATGCCAACCTGCTGCCCTGGCAACAGCTGGCACGCCGGCGCAACCTGCGCCTGGTGATACTGCCGCTGGATGCCTTTGGCCGCATCGACCTGAACCAGGCACTGCAACTGATAGGCCCGCGCACCCGGGTGCTCGCCGTCAGCCAGCTGTCCAACGTACTGGGTACCTGGCAACCGCTGCCGGCCCTGCTTTCCCATGCCCGCGCACAAGGCGCGCTGACCGTGGTCGACGGTGCCCAGGGCGTGGTGCATGGTCGCCACGATGTGCAGCAACTGGGCTGCGACTTCTATGTGTTCTCCAGCCACAAGTTGTACGGCCCGGATGGGATTGGCGTGCTGTACGGCCACACTCGGGCGCTGGAGCTGCTGCGCCATTGGCAGTTCGGTGGCGAGATGGTGCAACTGGCCGAGTACCAGAGCGCCAGCTTTCGCCCTGCACCGCTGGGGTTCGAGGCGGGTACGCCGCCAATCGCCGGGGTGATAGGCCTGGGGGCGACCCTGGATTATTTGGCCAGCCTCGACGTCCAGGCTGTCGAAGCCCACGAAACCAGCCTGCACCAGCGCCTGCTGCGCGGCCTGGCTGACCGTGAGGGCGTGCGGGTATTGGGGGCACCGCAGGCGGCGCTGGCCAGCTTCGTCATCGAGGGCGTGCACAACGCAGATATCGCCCACCTGCTCACCGAGCAAGGGATAGCCGTGCGTGCCGGACACCACTGCGCCATGCCGCTCTTGCAAGGGCTGGGGCTGGAGGGCGCAATCCGTGTATCGCTGGGCTTGTACAACGACAGCGACGACTTGCAGCGCTTCTTCGCTGCGCTTGATCAGGGCCTGGAGTTGCTGCGATGAGCATGCCGGAACAGGCGCGCCAGGCGCTGGAAGCGTTTGAACAGGGCAAGGGCTGGGAACAGCGCGCCCGGCTGCTGATGCAGTGGGGCGACCGCCTGGAGCCGCTGGCCGAGACTGACAAGACCGAAGCCAACCGGGTGCATGGCTGCGAAAGCCTGGTGTGGCTGATGGCCGAACTCGTCGATGGGCAGTGGCGGTTCAAGGCCAGCAGCGATGCACGCTTGTTGCGCGGGCTGCTGGCGTTGTTGCTGGTGCGGGTGCAGGGGTTGACCAGTGAAGAGCTGGCCAGGCTTGATCTGCGCGAGTGGTTCACCCAACTGGGGCTAGAGCGCCAGCTGTCCCCGTCACGCAGCAATGGGCTGCATGCGGTGTTGCAGCGAATGGCGGAGTTGGCGTCCAACCACTGAATCCAAGGCATACGCTGCTCCCTGTAGGAGCGGCCTTGTGCCGCGAAAGGGCCGCACAGCGGCCCCAGCCATCTTCGTGGAGAGGCTGAAATGGGGCCGCTACGCGCCCCTTTCGCGGCACAAGGCCGCTCCTACAAGGAGCGAGGTGGCCTGTGAATGATTACTCAGGCTTGATCCGCTCCGAAGGCCGCCGCGCACCCGCCACCAATTTCTCGATCGCCTTGCTCGCCGCCACCATGCCAAAGGTCGCGGTCACCATCATCACTGCACCAAAGCCACCCGAGCAGTCCAGCCTTACCCCCTCCCCTACAAAGCTTTTTTGCAGGCAAACGCTGCCATCACCCTTGGGATAACGCAGCTGTTCGCTGGAGAACACGCACGGCACACCATAGTTGCGGCTGACATTGCGCGAGAAGTTGTAATCGCGGCGCAAGGTGGAGCGCACCCGCGAGGCCAGTGGGTCGTTGAAGGTCTTGTTCAGGTCGGCGATCTGGATCTGGGTCGGGTCGATCTGCCCACCAGCGCCACCCGTGGTAACGATGGCAATCTTTCGCCGCCGGCACCAGGCAATCAACGCCGCCTTGGCCATGACGCTGTCGATGCAGTCGATCACACAGTCCAGGTGCTCGTGGATATGCTCGGCCATGGTTTCACGGGTAACGAAGTCCGCTACCGCATGCACCGTGCATGCCGGGTTGATCGCACGCAAGCGTTCAGCCATGACGTCGACCTTGGGCCGCCCCACCTGGCCTTCCAGGGCATGGGCCTGGCGGTTGGTGTTGCTGACGCAGACGTCGTCCAGGTCAAACAGGCTGATTTCGCCCACGCCGCTGCGGGCCAGCGCTTCAGCCACCCAGGACCCTACCCCGCCAATACCGACCACAGCCACATGGGCCTGCCCCAGGCGCTGCAGCCCCTGGTCGCCATACAGCCGGGCAACGCCGGCGAAGCGTGGATCTTCTGTGCTCATGTTCATACCCCAAAAAACCGGCGCGCATTATATGCCAGCGGGCCCATGGCCTGCATCGTTAGGAAAGAGACTACTAACCCTGCTTTAATGTCCTATCACTTCGACACAAATGGACGACAATGTCTTCACGTAAATTCGGCCTGAACCTGGTTGTGGTGCTGGCCATCGCCGCGTTGTTCACCGGGTTCTGGGCACTGATCAACCGCCCGGTCTCCGCCCCTGCCTGGCCAGAACAGATCTCTGGCTTTTCGTATTCGCCGTTCCGCCTGGGTGAAAGCCCGCAGAAGGGCCAGTACCCCACTGACGACGAGATGCGCCAGGACCTGGAGCAGTTGAGCAAACTGACCGACAGCATCCGAATCTATACCGTGGAGGGCACCCAGGCCGACATCCCGCGCCTGGCCGAGGAGTTTGGCTTGCGGGTGACGCTGGGGATCTGGATCAGCCCGGACCTGGAACGCAACGAGCGCGAAATCGCCACGGCCATCCAGTTGGCCAACACCTCGCGCAGCGTGGTGCGGGTAGTGGTCGGCAACGAGGCGCTGTTCCGTGAAGAAGTCACCCCGGAAAACCTGATCAAATACCTGGACCGGGTACGCGCAGCCGTCAAGGTACCGGTGACCACCAGTGAACAATGGCACATCTGGAAGGAAAACCCGGAGATCGCCAAGCACGTCGACCTGATTGCCGCGCACATCCTGCCCTACTGGGAATTCGTCCCGATGAAGGATTCGGTCGAGTTCGTGCTCGACCGCGCCCGGGAGCTGAAGCACCAGTTTCCGCGCAAACCCCTGCTGTTGTCCGAGGTCGGCTGGCCGAGCAACGGCCGCATGCGCGGTGGTGCCGATGCCAGCCAGGCCGACCAGGCCATCTACCTGCGCACCTTGGTCAATACCCTCAACCGCCGTGGCTACAACTACTTTGTCATCGAAGCCTATGACCAGCCGTGGAAGGCTAGCGACGAAGGCTCGGTAGGCGCCTATTGGGGCGTGTACAACGCCGAGCGTCAGCAAAAATTCAACTTCGATGGGCCCGTGGTGGCGATCCCGCAGTGGCGAGCCCTGGCGGTGGCCTCGGTGGTGCTGGCGATGATTGCGCTGATGGTGCTGTTCATCGACGGCTCGGCCCTGCGCCAGCGCGGCCGCACATTCCTGACCTTCATCACCTTTTTGTGCGGGTCGGTACTGGTGTGGATTGCCTACGACTACAGCCAGCAGTACAGCACCTGGTTCAGCCTGACCGTGGGCGTACTGCTTGCTCTTGGCGCGCTGGGCGTGTTCATCGTGCTGCTTACCGAGGCCCATGAACTGGCCGAGGCCGTATGGATACACAAGCGCCGACGCGAGTTCCTGCCGGTACAGGCCGACAGCGCCTACCGGCCCAAGGTATCGGTGCATGTGCCGTGCTACAACGAGCCACCTGAGATGGTGAAGCAGACCCTCGACGCCCTGGCCGCGCTGGACTACCCCGACTACGAAGTGCTGGTGATCGACAACAACACCAAGGACCCGGCCGTGTGGGAGCCGCTGAAGGCTCACTGCGAGAAGCTCGGCGAGCGCTTCAAGTTTTTCCACGTCGCGCCACTGGCCGGCTTCAAGGGCGGCGCGCTCAACTACCTGATCCCGCACACGGCCAAGGACGCTGAGGTGATTGCGGTGATCGACTCGGACTACTGCGTCGACCGCAACTGGCTCAAGCACATGGTGCCGCACTTCGCCGACCCGAAAATTGCCGTGGTGCAGTCGCCGCAGGACTACCGCGACCAGCACGAAAGCGCCTTCAAGAAGCTGTGCTACAGCGAGTACAAGGGCTTCTTCCACATCGGCATGGTCACCCGCAACGACCGTGACGCAATCATCCAGCACGGCACCATGACCATGACCCGGCGCACGGTACTGGAAGAGCTGGGCTGGGCCGAATGGTGCATCTGCGAGGACGCCGAGCTGGGCCTGCGCGTGTTCGAGAAAGGCCTGTCGGCCGCCTACGCCCACAACAGCTACGGCAAGGGCCTGATGCCTGACACCTTCATCGATTTCAAGAAGCAGCGCTTCCGCTGGGCCTACGGCGCCATTCAGATCATCAAACACCACGCCAGTGCCCTGTTGCGCGGCAAGGGCAGCGAGCTGACCCGTGGCCAGCGCTACCACTTCCTGGCCGGCTGGCTGCCGTGGGTCGCCGACGGCATGAATATCTTCTTTACCATCGGTGCGCTGCTGTGGTCAGCGGCAATGATCATCGTGCCGCACCGCGTCGACCCGCCGCTGATGATCTTCGCCATCCCGCCGCTGGCGCTGTTCTTCTTCAAGGTCGGCAAGATCATTTTCCTTTACCGCCGTGCGGTGGGGGTCAACCTCAAGGACGCCTTCGCCGCAGCGCTGGCCGGCCTGGCGCTGTCGCATACCATTGCCAAGGCGGTGCTTTACGGCTTTTTCACCAGCAGCATGCCGTTTTTCCGCACGCCCAAGAATGCCGACAGCCATGGGCTGTTGGTGGCACTTTCCGAAGCGCGCGAAGAGCTGTTCATCATGTTGCTGCTGTGGGGCGCGGCGTTGGGTATCTACCTGGTGCAAGGGCTGCCGAGTTCGGACATGCGCTTCTGGGTGGCGATGTTGCTGGTGCAGTCGTTGCCTTATGTGGCAGCGCTGGTGATGGCGTTGCTGTCTTCGCTGCCCAAGCCAGTGGAGAAGGCTGCCGAAGCGCAGCAGGCGTGAGATTGCCGGGGCTGCTTTGCAGCCCATTCGCGGCACAAGGCCGCTCCCACAAGGATGACCGCAGCCCATCAGGCATGTGCATGACCTGTGGGAGCGGCCTTGTGCCGCGAATGGGCCGCAACGCGGCCCCACTGCCACATCGGTTTGATATAAGATAACGCCCCTCAGATTTCCCCGCCTTGCCTTGCCCCGGAGTCCCCCATGACGGCCCCTGCCGAGCTCTCGCCTACCCTTCAACTGGCCTGCGACCTGATCCGTCGCCCCTCGGTCACCCCTGTCGACGCCGACTGCCAGGCGCAGATGATGAAGCGCCTGGGCGCCGTGGGCTTCGCGCTCGAGCCGATGCGCATTGAAGACGTAGACAACTTCTGGGCCACCCACGGCAGCCAGGACGGCCCGGTGCTGTGCTTTGCCGGCCACACCGACGTGGTGCCCACCGGCCCGGTGCAGCAATGGCAGCACGAACCGTTCGAAGCGCTGATCGACGCTGACGGCATGCTCTGCGGCCGTGGCGCCGCCGACATGAAAGGCAGCCTGGCCTCCATGGTGATCGCCAGCGAGCGCTTCGTGCACGACTACCCGAACCACCGCGGCAAGGTCGCCTTCCTGATCACCAGCGACGAGGAAGGCCCGGCCCACCACGGCACCAAGGCAGTGGTCGAGCGCCTCAAAGCACGCAACGAACGCCTGGACTGGTGCATCGTCGGCGAACCCTCCAGCACCACCCTGCTGGGTGACGTGGTCAAGAACGGCCGCCGTGGTTCGCTGGGTGCCAAGCTGACCGTGCGCGGCAAGCAGGGCCACGTGGCCTACCCGCACCTGGCACGCAACCCGATCCACCTGGCCGCCCCGGCCTTGGCGGAACTGGCAGCCGAGCACTGGGACGAAGGCAACGCGTTCTTCCCGCCGACCAGCTTCCAGATCTCCAACCTCAATTCCGGCACCGGCGCCACCAACGTGGTACCGGGCGAGCTGACCGCGCTGTTCAACTTCCGCTTCTCCACCGAGTCGACCGTCGAAGGCCTGCAGGCGCGAGTGTCGGCGATTCTCGACAAGCATGAACTGGACTGGTCGATCGACTGGGCGCTTTCAGGCCTGCCGTTCCTCACTGAACCAGGCGAACTGCTCGACGCGGTGGCACACAGCATCAAGGGCGTCACCGGCCGCGACACCCAGCCGTCTACCAGCGGGGGTACCTCCGATGGCCGCTTCATCGCCACCATGGGTACCCAGGTGGTCGAGCTTGGCCCGGTCAACGCCACCATTCACCAGGTGGACGAGCGGATTCTGGCCAGCGACCTCGACCTGCTGACCGAAATCTACTACCAGACCCTGGTTCGGTTGCTCGCCTGATGCTCGCCTGCCCTCTTTGCCAGGCGCCGCTGAGCCGGCTCGACAACAGTGTGATGTGCCCGGCCGGTCACCGCTTCGACCGAGCGCGCCAAGGTTACCTGAACCTGCTGCCGGTGCAGCACAAGAACAGCCGCGACCCGGGTGACAACCAGGCCATGGTCGAGGCCCGCCGCGACTTTCTCGACGCGGGCCACTACGCCCCTGTCGCCCACCGGCTGGCCGAGCTTGCCGCCGAGCGCCGGCCCGGCGCCTGGCTGGACATCGGCTGCGGCGAGGGCTACTACACGGCGCTGCTCGCCCAGGCGCTGCCAGCTGCCGAGGGCTATGCCCTGGACATCTCCCGCGAGGCGGTCAAGCGTGCCTGCCGCCGCGCGCCACAGGTCACCTGGATGGTCGCCAGCATGGCCCGGGTGCCGCTGGCGGACGCCAGTTGCCAGTTCATCGCCAGCGTGTTCAGCCCGCTGGACTGGGCCGAAGCCAAGCGCCTGCTCAGCCCCGGCGGCGGCCTGATGCGGGTCGGCCCGACCAGCGGCCACCTGATGGAGTTGCGTGAGGTGCTCTACGATGAAGTACGCCCTTACGCCGACGACAAGCACCTGGCCCTCGTCCCCGAAGGCATGGCCCACGCCCATAGCGAAACCCTCGAGTTCCGCTTGAACCTGGCCGTGCCCAAGGCGCGCGCCGACCTGCTCGCCATGACCCCGCACGGCTGGCGCGCCAGCGCCGAAAAACGCGCCCGGGTGATCGACCAGCCCGAGCCGTTCGAGGTTACGGTTTCCATGCGTTATGACTATTTCGTGCGCCAAGACTGAGCACACCCGGAGCCCTTATGCGCCAACCAGATATCGAGATTTACCTGAAGGACGCCGACGTCGACCACAAGCAGATTGCCCAGTGGCTCGCTCAGGCGATTGGCCCATGCAGCGACTGGCAGCAGAAAGGCCAGACATTCAAATGCAAGGCCGGTAACATTCCGGTCACCTGGTTACCCAAGGCTGTAGGGAAATGGAACAGCCTGTACCTGGAAAGCGACCAGACGCCATGGGCCGATGATGTCGCTTGCGCCCGCGCTGCATTTGCCGCACTGGGTGTGGAAGTGCGTTGCGCGCCGGGTGGCTGGGTAGAGGAAGACGGTGAAGAAGATGCCGACCGCTGGGTGCGCATAAGCGCCGACGGTGAAGAGGAAATCACCTGGCGCACAACATGAAAATACAGCGTTGCTCGTTTCTGTAGGAGTGGGCTTGCCCGCGAACACGGGCCATGCCCGTGGCAGCCACCGTGTCGCCTGCTTCGCGGGCAAGCCCGCTCCCACGGCTTGAAACTAGAGGCTCAGAGCCCTACTACGTCTTCGGCTTGCAGGCCTTTCTGGCCCTGCACGCAGGCGTATTCCACCCGCTGCCCTTCGACCAGGGTACGATGCCCCTCACCGCGGATCGCCCGATAGTGGACGAACACATCCGCACCACCTTCGCGCTGAATGAAGCCATAACCCTTGGCATCGTTGAACCACTTTACATTCCCAGTCTCACGAGACGACATCTGAACTACTCCGGATTTTTATTGTGAAGATCGCCTTGCAGGCACGAGCTCACGGCCCCGTGCCAACGCCGCTTGCTGAAATATCCTGCAAGTGGCAGGCCGAGTATATGACACAGAACAAAAAAAATTGATGACGGTCCCGCAGTTGGCCGATTTTTGCTGAACTTACGCCGATACGGCAGACTAAATAGCTGGATACTCACCTGAAAATCACACCCAGGGCACACACCCCATGACCCGTTCCCCCCTGCGCCGCCTGATCTTCGGCGCCCTGCGTCGCCTGTTGTACCTGTGGGTGCGCTCCGAGACCATCAACCAGTCTTCCATGACCCTCAACCTCGACCGCAGCCGGCCGGTGTTCTATGCGCTGCCCTCGCCCGCGCTCACCGACCTGGCCGTGCTCGACCACGAGTGCACCAAGGCGGGGCTGCCGCGCCCGGTGCTGCCGGTGGCGGTCGGCCAACTGCAGGAGCCGGCCGGGTTCTTCTACCTGACCCCCGACCCTGACTGGCTCGGCCGCCAGGACAAAAGCGGCGCCCCGCCCACACTTGAGCGCCTGGTAGCTGCCGTCAGCCAGCATGCCGAAGAAGATGCGCAGATCATTCCGGTCAGCGTGTTCTGGGGGCAGACCCCGGCCAGCGAATCCAGCCCATGGAAGCTGTTGTTCGCCGACAGCTGGGCGGTGACCGGGCGCCTGCGCCGGCTGCTGACCGTGCTGATCCTGGGGCGCAAGACCCGGGTGCAGTTCTCCGCCCCCATCCACCTGCGCGAACTGGTGCAGCACAACAAGGGCCACGAGCGCACCGTGCGCATGGCCCAGCGCCTGATGCGCGTGCATTTTCGCAACCTCAAGACCGCCGTCATCGGCCCGGACATCTCGCACCGGCGCAACCTGGTCAAAGGCCTGATCCATGCCCCGCAGGTGCGCCAGGCCATCGCCGACGAGGCCCAACGCGAGAACCTGCCGTTGGCCAAGGCCGAAGCCCAGGCACTGCGTTATGGCAACGAGATCGCCTCGGACTACACCTACACGGTCATCCGCTTTCTCGAAGTGGTGCTCAGCTGGTTCTGGAACAAGATCTACGACGGCATCAAGGTCAACCATATCGAACAGGTTCAGGGCATAGCTCCCGGCCACGAAGTGATCTACGTGCCGTGCCACCGCAGCCACATCGATTACCTGCTGTTGTCGTACCTGCTGTTCCGCAACGGCCTTACCCCGCCGCACGTGGCGGCAGGCATCAACCTCAACATGCCGGTGGTGGGTAACCTGCTGCGCCGTGGCGGTGCCTTCTTCATGCGCCGCACGTTCAAGGGCAACCCGCTGTACACCGCCGTGTTCAACGAGTACCTGCATACTCTGTACACCAAAGGTTTTCCGGTCGAGTACTTCGTCGAAGGTGGCCGCTCGCGTACCGGGCGCATGCTGCAGCCGCGTACCGGGATGCTGGCCATTACCTTGCGCAGCTTCCTGCGCTCGTCGCGCACGCCGGTGGTGTTCGTGCCGGTGTACATCGGCTACGAGCGCGTGCTCGAAGGCCGCACCTACCTGGGCGAGTTGCGCGGTGCCAGCAAAAAGAAGGAGTCGGTGTTCGACATCTTCAAGGTGTTTGGCGCGCTCAAGCAGCGCTTTGGCCAGGTCTACGTCAACTTCGGCGAACCGATCCGCCTGGCCGGGTTCCTCGATGAGCAACAGCCCGGCTGGCGTGAACAGGATCACGGCCCCCAGTACCGCCCGGCCTGGCTCAACGACGCCACCACCCGCCTGGGCGAAACCGTGGCCCGTCACCTCAACGAGGCGGCCGCCATCAACCCGGTCAACCTGGTGGCCCTGGCGCTGCTGTCCACCAGCCGCCTGGCCCTGGACGAACGCGCCCTGACCCGTGTGCTCGACCTGTACCTGGCCTTGCTGCGCCAGGTGCCGTACTCGCCGCACACCACCCTGCCGGACGGCGACGGCCAGGCACTGATCGAGCACGTGCGCAGCATGAACCTGGTGGCCGAGCAGAAGGACGCCCTGGGCCGCATCCTCTACCTGGATGAAGGCAATGCGGTACTGATGACCTATTACCGCAACAACGTGCTGCACATTTTCGCCCTGCCGGCGCTGCTGGCCAGCTTCTTCCTCAGCAGCTCGCGCATGAGCCGCGAACTGCTGGGCCAGTATGTGCACGCGTTGTACCCGTACCTGCAGGCCGAACTGTTCCTGCGCTGGACGCCAGAGCAACTGGACGAGGTGATCGACCAATGGCTGGCCGCGCTGGTTGAACAAGGCCTGCTACGCCAGGACAACGACGTATACGTACGCCCGGCGCCCAGTTCGCGGCAGTTCGTGCTACTGACCCTGCTCGCCCGCACCATCACCCAGACCTTGCAGCGCTTCTACATGGCCACCTCGCTGCTGCTCAACAGCGGACAGAACAGCCTCAGCGCCGAAGGGCTGGAAGACCTGTGCGTGATGATGGCCCAGCGCCTGTCGATCCTGCATGGCCTGAATGCCCCAGAGTTTTTCGACAAGACGCTGTTCCGCCACTTCATCCAGACCCTGCTCCAGCAAGGCGTGCTGCATGCCGACGGGCAAGGCAAGCTGGGTTATCACGACAAGCTCGGCGAGCTGGCCGAGGGCGTGGCCAAGCGTGTGCTGTCGGCCGAACTGCGGCTGTCGATCCGCCAGGTGGCCCTGCACCGTGACGACGGCCTGGAAACTTCGACCCTCTGACGGTTCATCACGGGGGAAAATCCGCTAAAGTCCCTGGGGTTGGCCACAAGCCAGCCCCAAGGACACCGGAGATTCCATGAAAAAGCTCTTTATGCTGTGTTGCGCATCCCTGCTTGCAGCCTGTTCCAGCCAAACCCCATCCAACCAGGCCAGCCTGGACGGTGAAGTCTTCTACCTGCAGCGTATCGCCCTGCCGCCTGCCGCTACCCTGAGCGTGGAGCTGCAGGACGTTTCGCTGATGGACGCCCCCGCCGTGACCCTGGCCCGCCAGGCCGGCCCGGTCAAAGGCAACGTACCGCTGCCATTCCACCTCATTTACGACCCCGCCCAGGTCAAACCCGGCCACCGCTATGCGGTGAGCGCGCGCATCGAGCTGGAGGGCAAGCTGCTGTTCATCAATACCGAACACCATGGTGTCATGCTCGACGGCAGTGACCCGAAATCTGTACGCATCAAGGTCGACCAGGTTCGCTGACACCCGTATTCATCTGTTTACAAGGAAAGCTTCATGATCCGCACTTCCCTGCGTTTTTCCACCCTGTGCGCCGGCCTGCTGCTATCGGCCAGCGCACTGGCCCTGTCGCTGGGCGACCTGAGCCAGAAAGACGCCACTGGCGGCCTGAAAGATACCCTGACCCAGGGCGCGCAGCTCGCCGTCAAGCAGTTGAGCGCCCCGGGTGGCTTCAGCAACAACCCGGACGTGCGCATCGAATTGCCGGGCAAGCTGGGCAAGGCGGCCAAGGCCATGAAAATGTTCGGCAAAGGTGAACAGGTCGATGCCCTGGAAGCCAGCATGAACAAGGCCGCTGAAGCCGCCGTGCCGCAGGCACAGGCGATTTTGGTCGATGCCGTGAAGAACATGAGCGTGACCGATGCCAAAGGCATCCTCGCCGGCGGTGACGACTCGGCCACCCAGTACCTGAACAAGAGCAGCCGCGAGCAGATCCGCGCCAAGTTCCTGCCGATCGTCAAACAGGCTACCGACAAGGTTGGCCTGGCCCAGCAGTACAACAACTTCGCCGGGCAGGCGGTGGCACTGGGCGTGGTCGACGCCAAGAGCGCCAGCATCGAGAACTACGTGACCGAGAAGGCGCTGGACGGCCTGTTCGAGATGATTGGCAAGCAGGAGCAGAGCATTCGCCAGAACCCGGCGCAGGCCGCTACCAGCCTGGCCAAGAAGGTCTTCGGCGCCCTTTGATCCGCAACGCGGCCGCAGTACCCTCGTAGGCGCAGCCTTGTGCTGCGAAGAGGCCGGTGCAGCAAATGAAAATTCATCTTGCTGTACCGGCCTCTTCGCAGCACAAGGCTGCTCCTACAGGGCGGTGAGGTCAGTCGTTTTCTTCACCCTGAACCACGCCGCATACAACGCCGGCAGGAACAACAGCGTCAACGCCGTAGCCACGATCAACCCCCCCATGATCGCCACCGCCATCGGCCCGTAGAACACGCTGCGTGACAACGGGATCATCGCCAGCACCGCCGCCAGCGCAGTCAGCACGATTGGCCGGAAGCGCCGCACCGTGGCTTCGATGATCGCCTGCCAGCGCTCCATCCCCGCTGCAATATCTTGCTCGATCTGGTCCACCAGAATCACTGAGTTGCGCATGATCATGCCCGCCAGGGCAATGGTGCCCAGCATGGCGACAAAGCCAAACGGCTGGCGGAACACCAGCAGGAACAGGGTCACGCCAATCAGCCCCAGCGGTGCGGTGAGGAACACCATGACCGTGCGCGAGAAGCTGCGCAGCTGGATCATCAGCAGGCTCAGCACCACCACCACGAACAGCGGCATGCCAGCGTTCACCGACTTCTGCCCACGCTCGGAGTCTTCAACCGTACCGCCCACTTCCAGCAGGTAGCCATCCGGCAGCTTGGCGCGTATCTCGTGCAGGGTCGGCTCGATCTGTTTCACCAGCGTGGCCGGTTGCTCCTTGTCGTAGATATCGGCGCGCACGGTCACCGTCGGCAGGCGGTTGCGGTGCCAGATGATGCCCTCCTCGAAACCGTACTCCAGGGTCGCTACCTGCGACAGCGCCACGCTCTGGCCGTTGTCGGTCGGCAGTGCCAGGCTGCCGAGGTTACCCAGATCACCGCGCTCTTGCTGGGTGCCGCGCAGCAGGATCTCGATCAGCTCGTTGTCCTCGCGGTACTGGCTGACTGTGGTACCGGTCAACGAGCTTTGCAGGAAGCTGGCCAGGTGCGCGGTGCTCACGCCCAGGGCGCGGGCGCGGTCCTGGTCGATTTGGAGGAACACGGCCTTGCTGGGCTCTTCCCAATCCAGGTGCACGTTCACCACATGCGGGTTCTCGCGCACCTTGTCGGCCACTTGGCGGGCCAGCGCACGGGCCTGCTCGATGTGCTCGCCGGTGACCCGGAACTGCACCGGGTAACCCACGGGTGGGCCGTTTTCCAGGCGCGTGACCCGGGCACGCAGGTCAGGGAACTGCTGGTCTACAGTGCTGATCAGCCAGCTGCGCAGGCGCTCGCGGTCCTCCATCGACTTGGCCAGGACCACGAACTGGGCAAAGCTGGCTGCCGGCAGTTGCTGGTCCAGCGGCAGGTAGAAGCGTGGCGAACCGGTGCCCACATAGGCCACATAGTTATCGATGCCGTCCTGCTGCTTGAGCAGTGCCTCCAATTGCTTGACCCGCTCGGCAGTATTGGCCAGCGAGGCACCTTCGGCCAGCTTCAGGTCAACCATCAGCTCTGGGCGCCCGGAGGCCGGGAAGAACTGCTGGGGCACGAAGCGGAACAGCAGGATGCTGCCGACAAAGGCCGCGATGGTCAGCAGGATCACCGTCTTGCGTCGCCGTACGCACCACTCCACCACCCGCCGCACGCGCTGGTAGAACGGCGTGGCGTAAGGGTCGGGTGCGTGGCCGTCCTTGCCATGGCGCGCAGCATGCAGCTTGGCCAGGTCTGGCAGCAGGCGCTCGCCCAGATAGGGCACGAACACCACGGCCACCACCCATGAGGTCAGCAGGGCGATGGTCACCACCTGGAAGATCGAGCGGGTGTATTCGCCGGTACTGGAGGCCGCAGTGGCGATAGGTAAAAAGCCTGCCGCAGTGATCAGGGTACCGGTCAGCATCGGGAACGCAGTGCTAGTCCAGGCATAGCTGGCCGCCTTGAGCCGGTCATAACCCTGCTCCATCTTGATCGCCATCATCTCCACGGCAATGATCGCGTCGTCCACCAGCAGGCCCAGCGCCAGCACCAGGGCCCCAAGGGAAATCTTGTGCAAGCCGATGCCGAAGTAATGCATGGCAGCGAAGGTCATGGCCAGCACCAGCGGAATGGCCAACGCCACCACCAGGCCGGTGCGCAAGCCCAGCGAGAAGAAGCTCACCAGCAGCACGATGACCAGCGCCTCGACCAGCACCTGGACAAACTCGCCCACACCGGCCTTGACCGCCGCAGGCTGGTCCGAGACCTTGCGCAGCTCCATGCCGGCTGGCAGGGTGCGCGCCACCCGCTCGAACTCGTCTTCCAGGGCTTTGCCCAGGACCAGGATGTCGCCGCCGTCCTTCATCGACACGGCGAGGCCAATGGCATCTTCGCCCATGAAGCGCATGCGCGGGGCGGGTGGGTCGTTGAAGCCACGGTGCACTTCGGCCACATCGCCGATGCGGAACGTGCGGTCACCCACGCGAATGGGGAACTGGCGAATCTGCTCGACACTGTCGAAGCGCCCGCTCACCCGCAGTTGCAGGCGCTCGCTGGGCGTCTCGAAGAAGCCGGCGGTGCTTACCGCATTCTGCTCTTGCAGGGCCTGCTGCACGGCCTCGAGGGGTACGCCAAGGGTGGCCAGCTTGAGGTTGGACAGCTCGATCCAGATTTTTTCGTCCTGCAGGCCCACCAGCTCGACCTTGCCCACATCCTTGACCCGCTGCAGCCGGATCTGGATACGGTCGGCGTAGTCCTTCAGCACCGCGTAATCGAAGCCCTTGCCGGTCAGCGCATAGATATTGCCGAAGGTGGTGCCGAACTCATCGTTGAAGAACGGGCCCTGGATCTCCGGTGGCAGAGTGTGGCGAATGTCCGCGACCTTCTTGCGGATCTGGTACCACAATTCAGGTATGTCCCTGGAATGCAGCGAGTCGCGAGCCATGAAGGTGACCTGCGATTCACCGGGGCGAGAGAACGAGACAATCCTCTCGTACTCGCCGGTTTCCATCAGCTTCTTTTCGATGCGCTCGGTAACCTGCCGCGACACTTCCTCGGCGCTGGCGCCCGGCCACAGGGTACGGATGACCATGGCTTTGAAGGTGAATGGCGGATCCTCGCTCTGGCCGAGCTTGGTGTAGGACATGGCGCCAATGGCCGCCAGCAGGATCATCAGGAACAGGACGATCTGGCGGTTGCGCAGCGCCCAGGCAGAAAGGTTGAAACCCATCGGGACTTACTCCTTGGCCGTCAGGTTCACTACACGGTTGCTGCGGTCCACAGGGCGGATTTCCTGGCCCTCACGCAGTACATGGCCACCGGCGGCGACCACCCAGTCCTCTGGGGCAAGGCCTTCGAGTACGGGCACACTGTCGCTGCCATACGCCCCCAGGCGCACCACGGCCCGCTCCAGGCGGCTGTCCTTGTTGACCCGCCACACATAGGCCTGGCCGTTTTCCGCAGTCACCGCTGACAGTGGCACCGCCAACGGGATCACGCCCTCATGCGCGATGAACACCCGGGCGCTCTGGCCCAGCTCCGCCGGCGTGGCGGCCGAGGTGAAGGCAATGCGCGCAGCGAAGGTGCGCGAGCGTGGGTCGGCGGCCGGTGACAGCTCGCGGATACGCCCCTCGAAGCGCGCTTGCGGATGTGACCACAGCTCCACACTGACCGGTTGCCCCACGGCAAAGCGGGCGAACTGCTGCTCCGGCAGGCTGATGAGCACTTCTCGCTCGCCATCCGTGGCCAGGGTGAACACGGTTTGCCCGGCGGCAACCACCTGGCCTACTTCAACCTGACGCTTGGCCACCACCCCGGCCTGGGGCGCACGCAGTACGGCATAGTCGGCCTGGTTACCCGCCACATCGAACTCGGCCTTGGCCTGCTTCAGCCGGGCAAGGCCGGCGCGGTAGAGGTTTTCAGCATTGTCGAACTGCGAGTGGCTGACCATCTGCCGCTCCAGCAGCTTCTGGTAGCGATCACGCTCGGCGCGCACCAACGCCAGGTTCGCCTCGGCACCCGCCAGCTGGGCACGGTTGGCTTCAAGCTGCAGACGCACGTCCTGCGGGTCCAGCTCGGCCAGCGGCTGGTCGGCCTTGACCCGCTGCCCCTCCTCCACCAGGCGCTTGCTGACCTTGCCGCCAATGCGGAAGGCCAGCTCCGGCTCGAAGCGCGCACGCACTTCACCAGGGTAACTGTCGGCAGCGGCTTCGGCCGGCTGCGGCTGCACCACCAGCGCCGGGCGCGGCGCGGCAGGCGGGGTGGCTTCCTGACCGCATGCCGTCAGTAACAACGCGGCAACGGCGGGCAAGGCGATGGACAAGGCATGGCGCAACATGATGAATCCTTTCGCGGTGGGCACTTCGAATATGTGTACTGACGGGTATATTAAGTCACGGAACTGCTGCCGAGAAGCCAGCATCGATAAGAAATTCACTTAAACGATGGCGACGATCACTGCTGTCTACCTCTCCAGCCGGTAAGATGGGAGCTTGATCAACCAGATGCAGACCACAATGTCCAACGACGCACCCATCGGCCCGGGCCGGCCCAAGGACCTGGCCAAGCGCGAGGCGATTCTCGAAGCGGCAAAGTCGCTGTTCCTCAGCCTTGGTTATGCCAACACCAGCATGGATGCGGTCGCTGCGGCGGCAGGTGTTTCAAAACTCACCGTGTACAGCCACTTCACCGACAAGCAGACCCTGTTCTGCTCGGCGGTCATGGCCACTTGTCAGCTACAGCTGCCCGACCTGTTGTTCGAGTACCCCGAAGGGGCGCCGGTGGAGGAGGTACTGCTGACCATTGCCCGTGGTTTCCAGGCATTGATCAGTAGCGATGAGGCGGTGAAGCTCAGCCGCCTGATCATGGCCCAAGGCAGCCTGGACCCAAGCTTTGGCGAATACTTTTACGAAGCCGGGCCCAAGCGCGTGCTGGCAGCGATGGAAGCGCTGCTGCGGGGTGCAGATGAGCGGGGGTTGTTGCGCATCGACAACCCGCTGCATGCGGCCGAGCACTTCTTTTGCCTGGTCAAGGGGGCGCCGGATTACCGCTTGCTGCTGGGGTGCGCGGCGCCGCTGGAGGGGGACGAAGCCGAGGCGCATGTGCGCGAAGTGGTGGGGGTGTTCTTGCGGGCGTTCAAACCCTGAGCGCTGCCAGGCAGAGAACAGTGGTCATTGTGAGAGCGGGCTTGGCCCGCGAATGGGGCCACGCGGTGCATGGCACCGGCTTCGCCGGTGTTCGCGGGACAAGCCCGCTCCCACAGTAATCGCGCAACGTTTCAATATTCAAGCAAGCCAGTTGCTCTCACAATGACCGCGCTAGCCGGCCAGTTGGGGGAAAATCAGGCCTTCAAGGCTTTCTTCGGGTAAATGTCATACCGGCTCGACTTGCCTTCCAGGCTATGGCTGGGCTTGGGCCCGTCGATGATCGGTGCCTTGCGCGGGCGCTTCACCACCACCCGGTGGCTGGCCAGCGCCAGGGCAGCTTCGAGTAGCGCTGGGGCATCCAGGTCGTCGCCCACCAAAGGCCGGAACACGCGCATTTCCTTTTTCACCAGTGCGCTCTTGTCGCGGTGCGGGAACATCGGGTCGAGGTAAATCACCTGCGGCGCCTCGCCTTCCCAGGTGTGCATGCGCTCGATGGCATTGCCGGTCAGCAGGCGCATGCGCCCGACAATCGGGCCCACTTCGTCGTCCGAACGCGCCCGCGCCAGGCCATCTTCCAGCAGCGCAGCAATCAGCGGCTGGCGTTCGATCAGGGTCATCTGGCAGCCCAGGCTGGCCAGCACGAACGCATCTTTGCCAAGGCCTGCCGTGGCATCCAGCACTTGTGGCCGCACGCCTTGGGCAATGCCCACGGCCTTGGCGATCATCTGCCCGTTGCCACCCCCAAACTGGCGCCGGTGGGCGGCCTGGCCCTCGACAAAGTCCACCCGCACCGGCCCCGGTGCCTGCGGCCCCAGCTGCTGGATCTGCAAACCCTCGGCGCCCACCTGCACGGCGAAGCCGGCGCTCTCGTCCTGTAGCGGCAGGCTCAGGCGTTCAGCCCACACCTTGGCCTGCTCCGCATACTCAGCCGACATCGCCTCGACCCTGATACCCGTGCCTTGCTCTTCCATCGTCCACACCTAAAAAATCAAACCAAGCCTTAATGAATCAGCAGCCACGGCCGATACAGGCAATATCCCGCTATTCTGCCAGAGCACAACGCGCGCGACTGCCATGTCAGATACTCTTCCTATCGGCTTGACCTATTTGTCGCCTGTCGGCAACTACAGTCAGCACAACACCCAGGCACTCGGGGGCGTCAGCCACCTGTGGCAGGATTTCTTTGCCCGGGCCATGGCCGAGCAGCAGGAAGAGCCCGCAGACAGCGTCAGCCAATCGTTCGTGCAGTACGACCAGGACAGCGGCGAACCCATCGGCGGCGCTCGAGCACTGGCGCTGATCGACGCCCAGCGCGCCTGCCCGGTGCACGACACCGAGGTAGCACCGCCCGAGCCGCTGTTTCTGCCCAAGGCCGAGCTTGAAGCCAACCTGCTGCCGCCTGCGCCTGAGCCGTTCAGTGCCATGGAGCTGATCGAACAACAGCGCCAGCTCGACACCAGCAACAGCTGGATGCGCCCGGTGGTGATGAACCAGGGCCAACCGATTCCAGAGCCCGGCCCAGGCCCTGCCCCGCGGTCGTTGTTCCTGCCCATTGCCGAGTTCGAGACCAACCTGCTGGACCCGGCCCCGGAGCCGTTCGACGACGCCACTTTGGCCAGGCAGCAGAATGACCTGGAATTCGACATCCACTGGGCACGCCCGGTGGTGCTGAACAACGTGCGCGCGCACGCCTGAGGTTAGCGGCACACCTGCCAGCGGCCCATGTCCAGATGAAAGTGATTGTGGTGTGCTGCATTGTAGGCCGGCCCCAGTACTGTGCTGAAGCTCTCGCAAGCCGCCTGCTGCACCTGCCGTAAAAATTCGGCCTTCTGCCCACCCGCCTGCCAGTCACGCGCCAGGACGATACGCTGGCCGTCCTGCATGCGAAAACCGCTGATGTCCAGCGCATTGGCGGTCGCGTGCTGACTCAGGCGCCCCTGCTTGCGGTGATAGACATTGCGGCAGGCGAAGCTGCCCAAGTGATCGACCTGCGCAACGGGTTGGCCCAGCACCCGCTGCGCCACGGGCTGCAAACCATGGTTTTCGAACAGTGCATAGGCTACCGCCAGCGGGCAACTGGCCAGAAAACTGCTGCTTAGCCGTGCCTGGCCGCCCTCGATACGCCAAACGTTGCGCAACGGGCAGTTGGCCGAAGCCGGGCTGTCGGCTTGCGCCCGGTAGCGCAGCTGGCTGGTTTCCAGTGCCTGTCGGCACAAGGCCGGGTCATCGCGCAGGCGTGAAAGCTTGTACGGCGTCAGCAGGTTGGGCGGCTGGCGTACGTCCAGCGGCGCCCAAGGGTTCCACACGGCAGGCAGGCGCCAGCCGAAGTGCCAGGCCAGACCGGCCAGCACCAATAGGCTGGCCAGCAGCGCCAGCATTGCCCGCATCAGCGGCGGAACAGGTCGTTGAGCTGGGCAAACGGCAGTGCCTGCTCACCGTAGCCGAACGTACCCTCGTTGCGAATTTCCAGCGCGGCACGGTGGAACGCCCCCAGCGCAGCACGGGCCAGCGACGAGCCGACGCTGATGCGGCGCACGCCCAAGTCCTGCAACTGGTTCACGCTCAGCGGCACCCCCGCCATGCCCATCAGCACATTCACCGGCCGCGGTGCGACCGCCTGCACCACCGCACGCACTTCCTCTACGGTGCGCAGCCCCGGCGCATACAGCACATCGGCGCCGGCCTCGGCATAGGCTTGCAGGCGCAGGATGGTGTCGTCCAGGTCCATGCGGCCGTGCAGCAGGTTTTCTGCCCGGGCGCACAAGGTGAACGGGAACGGCAGGCTACGCGCAGCCTGCACGGCGGCGCGCACGCGCTCCACGGCCAGCCCGAGGTCATAGATGGGCGCATCACTGCGGCCACTGGCATCTTCGATGGAGCCACCTACCAGGCCGATTTCGGCAGCACGCAAGATGGTCTGGGCACAATCTTCAGGCATGTCGCCGAAGCCGTTCTCAAGGTCCGCGGCCACCGGCAAGGCAGTGGCATCGACGATCTCGCCGGCATTGTCCAGGGTATCGTCCAGGCTCAAGGCGCCTTCGGCGTCTGGCCGGCCCAGGCTGAAGGCCAGGCCGGCACTGGTGGTGGCCAGCGCCTCGAAACCCAGGCTGGCAAGCAGCTTGGCGGAGCCGGCATCCCACGGGTTGGGGATGACGAACGCGCCTTCGCGCTCGTGTAAAGCCTTGAAGGCTTCGGCTCGCAGGGTTTGCACATCCATGGTTCAACCTCCGGCAGTCAGGGAAAGGTCAGAGTAAGCCCAGTTGTTCGACCTCGGGCGCGCGCGGCAATTCCGGCAAAGGTGCAAGACCTGGCAAGCGTGCCATCAGGCGTTGATGGAAATGCTGGGCCAACGCCGCAGCCAGGCGATTGTCCGAGGTGTGCAGGAAAATGTAGGGGCTGCGCCCTTCTTCGATCCAGCCGGCGACTTTCTCTACCCAGGGGCTGAGGAAGGTGTGATTGGCCTCCAGCTGCGGATGGCCGATGAAGCGAACCTGTGGGTGCTGGCTGAAGGCCGCCGGGCGCGGTGGTACCTTGGGCTTCTTGGATTGCGCGTGCAGCACGGCAGGGTCGCGCGAGGTGCAGCTGAACAACGCACGCGGGTCCAGGCAAATACGCTCCACGCCGCGTTCGTGCAGCAGGCGGTTGAGCAGGCGTTCTTCTTCACCCTTGGCGAAAAAGGCCTGGTTGCGCACCTCCACGGCCACCGGCAGCCCGATTTGGTCGAGGAAGTGGCAAAGCTCGCCCAAGCGCGCCGGGCCGAACTGGGCCGGCAATTGCAGCCAGTACGGTGATACGCGCTGGCCCAGCGGGGCCATCAGCCGCGTGAAGTCGAAGGCAGGCTCAAGCTGATCACGCAGGTCACCCTCATGGCTGATGTCGCGAGGAAACTTGGCGGTGAAGCGGAAATGCTGGGGCATCACCTGCGCCCAGCGGGCAATGGTGCCGGGGGCGGGGCGTGCGTAGAACGTGGTGTTGCCCTCGACGGCATTGAACACCTGGCTGTAGAAGCCAAGCATTTCATTGCTGCTGGCGTCGGCGGGATACAGGTACTCACGCCAGGCGTTTTCGCTCCAGGACGGGCAACCGAGGAAATAAGGCAGTGGTGGTGGACTCATCCACTAAATGTACAGGTCGAGCCCCAGTACTTCCATGTCCCAGTCAGTGAAACCGGCGGTGCTCAGGTAGCTGGCCAATGCGGTGGCGGTGCGGCGGTCACGGGCGCGGGGGAAGATCATGTCTTGCTGGCGGGCTGGCAGGCCACCGCTGCGTCGGCGGGCGGTGGCTTCCACGGGCGCGGGCTGGCTGTCTTCTATCAGCTCGGCATCATCGATGGCCTCGTCACGCGCCGGTGCCTTGCGCGGGGTGCGCTTGACCGGGTAGGACTGCGATGAGAAACCGTCGATACGCATGGCATGAGCACTCAGGACCAATGATGGCAATTTAGCAGCATCAGAGATCCGTCGCTAATGCTTGAGTGATAACTGGACCACAGATCGCGCAAAAGGTTTTAGAGTGAACGGCGATAACCGACGAACAGCACTCAGTGCTTCTTGGGCGTGGCTACATTATCGCGCAGATAAACCGGTTGCGCCTGTTCGGCAGCAATTGCCTCACCTCGGGCCCAGGCGAAGGTGGCCAGGCTGAGAATGTCGAGGGCACTGGGCAAGGCGCCAGGGTTACTGGCCGCCACCTTTACCGCCAGGCGCTCGGCGTAGCCCCAGCCGGTACCGGCACCGAACCACTCGCCGTTGCTGCCGGCCGGCAGCGCTACCTGCTCGGGCGGCAACACCGCTTCGCGGCCGACCAGGCGCATTTCGCCTGCCGTGGCTTGGTAGCAGCCCCAGTACACTTCGTCCATGCGCGCATCGATGGCAGCCGCCACCTGCTGCACGCCCTGCTCGCGCAAGGCCCCCTGGGCCAGCGCGGCCAGGTTGGACACCGGCAGCACCGGGCGCTCCAGCGCGAAGGCCAGGCCCTGGACCACACCAATGGCAATGCGCACGCCAGTGAATGCACCCGGGCCTCGGCCGAAGGCGATGGCATCCAGTGCATTCAGCGCAACGCCGGATTCGGCCAGCAACTGCTTGATCATCGGCAGCAACTTCTGCGCGTGCTGACGTGGGATCACCTCGTAATGGCTGGTTACCTTGCCGTCATGCAGCAGCGCGACGGAACAGGCTTCGGTGGCGGTATCCAGGGCCAGCAGGGTGGTCATCGAACGGGTATCCAGGTGCGAATGAAAAGAGCGGCAGTATAGAGCAGCGGCGGCGTTGTGTCCCGAGGGGGGCGCTGTGCGGCCTTTGCAGGTGGCCTGTACAACATGGCCTTGACGCAATCCCTGTAGGAGCGGGCCAGGCCCCGTGGGTTGCAGCCCTGGAACGACAACGGCCCGCTAGCGGGCCGTTGTCGGGGGCGTCAGGCGCTGATCAGCTCAGGGCTGCCAGGACCTTGGCGGTGATGGCGTCGACCGAACCGACACCTTCGATGTGGCTGTACTTCGGCTTGCCGGCATTGGCGGCCGACAGCTTTTGGTAGAACTCTACCAGCGGCTTGGTCTGGGTGTGGTAGACCGACAGGCGATGACGAACGGTTTCTTCCTTGTCGTCGTCGCGCTGGATCAGGTCTTCGCCCGTCACGTCGTCCTTGCCTTCCACTTTCGGCGGATTGTACTGAATGTGGTAGGTGCGGCCCGAGGCCAGGTGCACGCGGCGGCCCGCCATGCGGCCGACGATTTCTTCGTCGTCTACGGCGATTTCGACCACGGCGTCGATGTCGACACCAGCCGCGACCATGGCTTCTGCTTGCGGGATGGTGCGTGGGAAGCCGTCGAACAGGCAGCCATTGGCGCAATCAGGCTGGGCGATGCGCTCCTTGACCAGGCTGATGATCAGCTCGTCGGAGACCAGCTGGCCGGCATCCATGACTTTTTTCAGCTCCAGGCCCAGTGGGGTACCTGCCTTGACGGCGGCACGCAGCATGTCACCGGTGGAGATTTGTGGAATACCGAACTTTTCGGTGATGAACTTTGCCTGAGTACCTTTACCGGCCCCGGGAGCTCCCAGCAGAATTACGCGCATCTCGTGCTCCTCAAATTTTTTTATGAAATTCAATGGATTCGGCAACCAGGGCCAAGTCCGGAAAATCGGGTATGACCATAAAACGGTCAGAAGGCTGCTCAAGATACACAGCGCCCGGCAGCCATACAAGCGTCCCAAAGTTGCAGGAAAGCGCCACTTGTGGCCGACCGGGCAGGTGGTTGCGCCAGGCGCAACCAGCCACGCCTCATCCGTGCATGGCCTTCATGCCATTAACCCCGACAGGCCTGGATAACCTCTTAGCCGGTATTGCGCAGCCCGGCAGCAATACCCGCTACGGTCACCAGCAAGGCCTGCTCCAACGGGCTGTCCAGAGCGGCTTCGCGGCCGCGCGAGCGGGCCAGCAACTCGGCCTGCAGGCGGTGCAGCGGGTCCAGATAGGTGTTGCGCAGGCTGATGAATTCCAGCGTCTCGGGGCTGTGCGCCAGTAGCACCTGCTGCCCGGTCAGGCCCAGCACCACCTGGCAAGACTGCGACAATAGGTCGCGCAGGTGCGCACCTAAAGGAAGCAGGTGCGGTTGCACCAGACGTTCGTCGTAGGCCTCGGCAATTTGCGCATCGGCCTTGGCCAGCACCATTTCCAGCATGTCGATGCGGGTGCGGAAGAACGGCCATTGCTCGCGCATCTGCGCCAGCAACTCACCCTGGCCACGGGCCAAGGCGTTGCTCAGCGCGGTTTCCCAGCCCAGCCAGGCCGGCAGCATCAACCGGGTCTGGGTCCAGCCAAATATCCACGGGATGGCCCGCAGGCTCTCGATCCCCCCGGCGCGGCGCTTGGCCGGGCGGCTGCCCAGCGGCAGGCGCCCCAGTTCCTGTTCTGGCGTCGACTGGCGGAAATACTCGACGAAATCGGGGTTGTCGCGCACTACGCTGCGGTAAGCCTTGACGCCATCGGCAGCCAGCTGGTCCATCACCTCGCGCCAGGCCGGCTGCGGGGGCGGTGGTGGCAACAGCGTGGCTTCGAGCACAGCGGCCAGGTACAGGTTCAGGTTTTGCTCGGCGATGCCCGGCAAACCGAACTTGAAGCGGATCATTTCGCCCTGCTCGGTGGTGCGGAACCGCCCCGCCACCGAACCCGGTGGCTGCGACAGGATCGCCGCGTGGGCCGGGCCACCGCCGCGCCCTACCGTACCGCCCCGGCCGTGGAACAGCAGCAGTTCGACCTGGTGTTCGGCGCAGATGCGTACCAGGTTTTCCTGGGCCCGGTACTGCGCCCAGGCCGCCGCCGTGGTGCCGGCATCCTTGGCCGAGTCGGAGTAGCCGATCATCACTTCCTGCGGGCCGCGCAGCCCGGCCCGGTAACCCGGCAGGCCGAGCAGGCGCTGCATTACCGGGCCGGCATTGTCCAGGTCGGCCAAGGTTTCGAACAGCGGTACCACACGCATGGGGCGGGTCAGGCCGGCTTCCTTGAGCAGCAGCTGCACCGCCAGCACATCCGAAGCGGCACCAGCCATGGAAATCACGTAGGAGCCCAGCGAGGCAGCGGGCGCGGCGGCAACCTCCCGGCAGGTTGCCAGCACCTCGGCGGTATCTGCCTGCGGCCTGAAGTGCGCGGGCAACAGCGGCCGGCGGTTTTTCAGTTCGGCTTGAAGGAATTCGATGCGGCGGTCTTCATCCCAGTCGGCATAGCGGCCCAGGCCCAGGTAGTCGGTGATTTCGGTCAGCGCGTCACGGTGGCGGGCAGCGTCCTGGCGTACGTCCAGGCGGCCGAGGAAAAGCCCGAAGGTGACGGCGCGGCGCAGGCAGTCGAGCAACGGGCCTTCGGCGATAACGCCCATGCCACACGCGTGCAGCGACTGATAGCAGAGTTCCAGCGGCGCAATCAGGTCGCGGTTATCCACCAGTACTTCAGCGCTGGCCGGTTGGCTGCCGGTTAACGCCGAATGTGCCCAGGCACGCGTCGCCCGCAGGCGGTCGCGCAATTGCTTGAGCACGGCGCGGTAGGGTTCGGCACTGTCCCCTACCCGTTCGCGCAAGGCGTCGCTGGCCTGCTGCATGGACAACTCGGCGGCCAGTGCATCGATGTCGCGCAGGAACAGGTCAGCAGCCATCCAGCGCGCCAGCAACAGCACTTCCCGGGTGACAGCGGCGGTCACATTGGGGTTGCCATCACGGTCACCGCCCATCCACGAGGCAAAGCGGATCGGCGCGGCTTCCAGCGGCAGGCGCAGGCCGGTGGCTTCCAGCAGGGCTTTGTCGACTTTGCGCAGGTGGCTGGGGATAGCGTGCCACAGCGAATGTTCGATTACCGCGAAGCCCCACTTGGCTTCGTCTACCGGGGTAGGCCGGGTGCGGCGGATTTCTTCGGTGTGCCAGGCCTCGGCGATCAGCCGGCGCAGGCGTTCACGTACCTGCTGGCGTTCGTCCGGGGTCAGGTCGCGGTGGTCCTGGGCAGCGAGCTGGCCGGCGATGGCGTCGTACTTCTGGATCAAGGTGCGGCGCGCCACCTCGGTGGGGTGCGCGGTGAGCACCAGTTGGATGTCGAGCTTGGCCAGTTGCCGGGCCAGGGCATCGTTGCTGTGGCCGGCCTGCTTAAGGCGTGCCAGCAGCTCGGGTAACACCCGCGCCTCGAAAGGTTCGGCTTGATCGGCGTCGCGGCGGCGGATCAACTGGTACTGTTCGGCCATATTGGCCAGGTTGAGGAACTGGTTGAAAGCCCTGGCCACCGGCAGCAGATCGTCTTCGGCAAGGTCGGCCAGGGTAGAGGTCAGTTGCTCGCCAGGGCCACGGCGGTCGGCCTTGGCGCTGTGGCGAATGTCCTCGATTTTCTGCAAGAACGCATCGCCATGCTGCTGGCGAATGGTTTCGCCGAGCAGCTCACCCAACACATGGACATCTTCACGCAAACGCACATCGATATCGGTCATTGGCCCTCTCTTTGGCGCGGCACTGGCGCACTCCTGTATACAGCTCTACCGAAGAGTGCCCCCAGCCGAGCGGCAATGGCAAGCCGAGATCAGCCAAAGCAAACTAAAGTGAAAGCACAGCACTCCCATGCAATGCAGCCTGTAAAGGCGTCAACAGAGGTCATCATGAAAATCCGTGAACTCGCCCAGCACTGGGAACAAAATGCCGCCGGTACGCTCAGCCCCACGGGCCATGTGTTGCATCTGGACCTGGAGTCCGAGGCGCGCCTGGCCGCGCTGATCGACATGTACCCCAAGCGCACCGCCGAAGAACTGCTTGGCGAACTGGTGGCGGCCGCCCTTGAAGAGCTTGAAGCAAGCTTCCCCTACGTGCAGGGTCGCCAGGTCATTGCCACCGATGAAGAAGGCGACCCGCTGTACGAAGATATCGGCTCTACGCCACGTTTTCTGTCCCTCTCGCGACAGCACCTGCATAGCCTGAGCACCCACGGCGACGACAGCGAAAAATAACCACCTGCCCCAACGTTCCGGGCCTCGCCAAGGCCCGCAATACCGCTCCAGCCCGCGAAAGTTCACACCATCCCTCACTGACCAATCAGTCAGAAATAATTCCTCGTTTAGCGCACTTTTTTCTGAACCATTCTGAAAACGTTCGAGTCGGAGCCAATAGCCATCACGCTAAAACCCTGCACACTGCCATCGTGCACCGTTCAGCTGAAGCGCACGGTTTTGTCAGGGATTGAGCGATGGACTGCTACGGACATCGTCGTTATCAGGAGTGATCCAATGGAGCTGACCACCATGAAGACCCGCACTAGCAAACTGTCATCTACTCATGTGCGCGGGTTCAAGCTGGCCGCGCTGGCCCTGGGCAGTAGCCTGGTCCTGGCCGGCTGTGCGGGCAACCCGCCCACCGAGCAGTATGCCGTTACCCAGTCCGCCGTGAACTCTGCCGTCAGCGCGGGGGGCACCGAGTTCGCCGCCGTGGAAATGAAAGCGGCCCAGGACAAGTTCAAGCAAGCCGAAATCGCCATGCACGACAAGAAGTACGACGAGGCCAAGCGCCTGGCCCAACAGGCCGAGTGGGACGCACGCCTCGCCGAACGCAAGGCCCAGGCGGCCAAGGCCCAGAAGGCCGTGCAGGATGCCCGCCAGGGCGTTCAGGACGTACGTGAGGAAGGCCTGCGCAGCGCTCAGTGAGCCCTGCCCCGCCAACCTTAGCCTTCGCACTCGATCAAAGGATGAACACTATGCGCAAACACGTCATGATTCCCGCCCTGCTGGCCCTCAGCGTCGGTCTTGCTGCCTGCTCGCACGACCCGAATGCCAATCTGGAAGCGGCCCGTACCAACTTCTCCTCGCTGCAGAGCGACCCGCAAGCAAGCAAAGTCGCCGCACTGGAGACCAAAGATGCCCAGGATTGGCTGAACAAAGCCGACAAGGCTTACATGGACCGTGAAGACGAGAAGAAGGTCGACCAACTGGCCTATCTGACCAACCAGCGTGTCGAAGTGGCCAAGCAGACCATTGCCCTGCGTACTGCCGAAGGTGAGTTGAAGAACGCCTCGGCCCAGCGCGCCCAGGCCAAGCTGGACGCCCGCGACGCACAGATCGCCAAGCTTCAGGACAGCCTGAATGCCAAGCAGACCGACCGCGGTACGCTGGTGACCTTCGGCGACGTGCTGTTCGACTTCAACAAAGCCGAACTCAAGAGCAACGCCTACCCGAACATCACCAAGCTGGCCCAGTTCCTCCAGGAAAACCCGGAGCGCAAGGTGATCGTAGAGGGCTACACCGACAGCGTCGGCTCGGCCAACTACAACCAGAGCCTGTCCGAGCGCCGTGCCAACAGCGTGCGCATGGCACTGGTACGTGCAGGCGTAGACCCGGCGCGCATCGTCGCCCAGGGCTATGGCAAGGAGTACCCGGTCGCGGACAACGGCAGCAATTCGGGCCGCGCGCAAAACCGTCGGGTGGAGGTGACCATCTCCAACGACAACCAGCCAGTGGCACCGCGCTCGATGAGCCAGGTTCAGCGTTAAGGCTGGCTAGCTGAACAGAAAGCCCCGCGATCGACGCGGGGTTTTTCTTTGTCCGCCGATGGCGTTCTGGCGCCTGCGAGATCGAGCGCCGCCCGCGCGGCGCTCGATCTCGCAGGCGCCCAAAATGCTGCGCCGAACACTCACTTCACCTGCTTCGGGGTTTCCTCGCCCATGCAGCGCACCGCACGCTTGCGGTTGTCCACCAGCACCCCGGTCAGGCCTTTCTGCTCGGTGTCGAACAATACCAGCACGCCATCGACGCACTGGGCCACTTGCGGTGCCGGGTCCAGCGAAACCTTGTAGTCCTCGCCCGGAATCGTCTTGAGCATGGTGAAGTCCTGCAACAACAGGGCATCCTCCGGTTTGGCAAAATGCAGGTAACCGTAGTACCACAAGGCCCCCACCGTCACGATGATGCTGCCGACGCCGGTCAGGATCAGCGGGATGGCGTTGCGTTCTTCACTCATTGCTTGTTGTTCTCGTCAGGGTAATTGGGCACTTCGGCCAGGCGCCGCAGGCCGTTGAAATGGCTGGGGTCATCAAGAAAACGCAGCATCACCTGGCGCCACGTGGGGTCGGCGAAGGTCTGTACGTGGCCACCACGGGTCAATTGCAGCACCCGCGGCGGTGGCGCGTGCTGGTACAGGCGGATGCCGTTGTCCATCGGCACCAGGTTATCGTCAATGCTGTGGAAGAACAGCTTGGGCGGGCTGCTGAGCTGCTCGATCGAACGGATTGCGCTGTCGCCGTCCGGCACCAGCCACGACAGCGGCACCTGTAACGGCCAGGTCATCCACGAGGTGCTGAGGGCAAAACGCCCGACTGAACGGTAACTGGCTGGCACCCCATCAAACACCAGCGCACTGAACCGCTGACGCTGCTCGGGATGGGCCGCCAGGTAGTGAATGGCCATGGCCCCACCTAGGCTTTGCCCCAGCAGCACCAGTGGCTTGCCCTTTACCTCGGGGGCCTGGTCCAGCCAGGCCATGGCAGCGGCAATATCTTCGTACACGTCTGGCAGGCTCGGCGTGCCCTGCGACAAGCCGTACCCGCGGTAATCGATCATCAGCACCTGGTAACCCTGCTCCGGCAGCCAGTAGCTGCCCCCCAGGTGCCCGGGCAGGTTGCCGCCGTTACCGTGCAAATGCAGCACCGTACCCTTGACCTCGACGCCGGCCTTGGCCGGCAACCACCAGCCGTGCAACCGCAGGCCGTCCGACGTCACAAGGGTGACATCGCGGTAGGCGAGTTTGGCGCGCTCGGGGGTGAACGCCTGACCGCGCTCGGGGTAGAACAGCAAGCTGCTGCAGCCACTCAGGCCCAACAACAGCAAGCCAAGCGCCAGCAGGCGGCAGCGGTCAGAGAATGTTCGCGTAGTCGGCTTCAATACGGTCCAGGCTCAGGTGGTTGAGGAAGTTGGAGAAGCACATCCAGGCCGACAGCGCGTTAAGGTCGCGGAACTGCTCGGGCAGATACTTGGGCGGCTCGACCAGGCCCTCCTCCACCAGTTGGCGCAGGGTGCGCATGTCTTCCAGGGTGGTCTTGCCACAGAACAGCAACGGGATCTGTTCGAGCTTGCCTTTTTTCACGGCCAACTGAATGTAGTTGTAAACCATGATGAAGCCCTTGAGGTAGGACAAATCCTTGGTGAATGGCAGGCCATTGGGCACCGAACCGCGGAACACCCGGCTGGCATTGCTGTAGCTCTGCGCGATCTCGAAGCCTTGCTCACGGAAGAAATCGAACACCTGGAGGAAATCGGCGCCCTCCTCGACCATGTGGATGGCGCGGGTGCGGTTGGTGAGCTTGCGCAGACGGCTAGGGTAGGAAGCAAAGGCAATCACCTCCATGAGGATGGCCAGGCCTTCCTGGGTAACCGTCGACGAGGGCGGCCCCTTGGCCAGGAAGGTGCAGATCGGCTGGTTCAGGCCATTGAGCGTGGTGCCGACATGCACCAGCCCTTCGTGTACCTCCAGGGCGCGCACGTCGCGCGCGTTGAACATGGCATCGGCGCGCACCTTGATGTAGTCGGCCCCGGCCGCCGCATCGGCGACGATACCGTCGGACTCGAACACGCGGATGGTTCCCTCGGCCTCGCCGAACACCTTGTTCAGCCGGTGCTGGAGGATCTCCACGGCCTCCTTGGCGGTGAGGTTTTTCGGTTCGTCCTTCAGGTCGCCACGGCCATCGATGTTGTTCAGGTAGTCCGACAGCATCAGGCCGAGGTCGGCCAGGGTCGGGTCACCGGCATGGAAGGCATCGGAGGCAGCACCATACAGCTCCTGGGAGATAAGGCCAAAGTCCTCGGTACCGCGCGCTTCGAGCATACGCACCACCATGCGGTATTCGCGGCACATGCGCTTCATGATCTGCCCGACCGGGTTGAACTGGCCAAGCTGGCGGATGATGTCGCGCTCGATGCCCTGGAACTCGGCCTTGACCGCGCCGGAGTCGAACGACAGCGGGCGCGACTGGTAATAGGCACGGTCGACGGCCGGCGGCTCCTTGCCCTTGCCCTTGAGGAAGCCCTGACGAATGTTGTCGTCCCACTTCACCGCGTCCAGCACCCGGATCGGGGTCTGTGCCGCCACGATGCGGTCAGACAGGGCACGGATGGTTTGCTGGTATTCGTCCACTGG
>NZ_JBNRIK010000025.1:38600-39967 GCF_053557975.1 Pseudomonas sp. XP2 | reverse complement strand
ATTCCCCCGCGAAGAGGCCGGCACAGGTCACTACTTGCCAGTACGCTGGAACCGCGCCACTTCGACGAACAAATCGGAGTTGGCCGGGTCGTCCAGGTAGGCCAGCACACGCGCCGACGGGCTGTCGATCAGCACGCCGTCACCGTTGTCTTCCGGCACCTCGGTACTGCGCCCGGTCAGTTCCTTTTTGTCCACCGCCTGCTGCACCTGCTCGACATCCAGGTTGTAGACCACTAGTTCCTTGCCCTCGACGATGTCGAAACCGCCGATCAGGAAGTTGCCCCCCAGGCGCTTGGGCACGCCTGCCGACAGGTACCAGCGGTTACCGTGGCGCGAAACGGTGAACACGTATTCCTCAGGCGCCTTGCCCTTGGCCGTGGCCACCGCCTTGTAGGCACCGCCGCCGCTGCGGCTGATGGTCAGCTTCAACGGCTCGCCCCAGGCGTCCTTGCTGCTCCACTTGCCGAGCAGGGCCTTGGGCGCCGCCTGGTTGCTGGGCAAAGGCTCATGGAAGGTCACCAGACAACCGCCCAGCAGCAGGAATGACAGAGTCAACAACACCACACGCCAGGCTTTCATCAGGTTCTCCTTGAAAAATCGGTCTCGGCTCAGGCCGATGCCAGCACCAGCTGCAGGTATCGGGTAAGCATAGCGAGCATCTGCCCATCGGCTTGCGCGTTCGCATCCTTGAGCAGGCCCTGATATTCCATCTGCTCGATAATCGCCGTCAACATCTGGGCGTCCTGTTCCGGTTGCCGCGATCCCACCACCTGCAACAATTGCCGGGTGCCGTGCAGCAGGATCTGCTCGTGGGCACGTACCAGCTCAGCCAGGCGTGGACACAGCAGCGCTTCCTGGCGAAAGGCCTGTTCGGCCATCAGGAAATCGCGGCGGTTCAGCAGTTGCCGCTGCACATAGTCGGCAGTCATGCGCGCCACTTCGTCAGCCAGCCGCGCCCGTGCCTGCGGGCTGCCGTCGCCCTGGGCCAGCAACTGGCGCAACACCACCTCGGTGTTGGCCCACAGTTTGGCCATGTAGGCGGCACTGCGCTCGACATATTGGGCGAAGGTGTCGGTGAGCAGGTCCTCGATGTCCTTGAAGTAGTAGGTGGTGGCCGACAGCGGCACAGCGGCCTCGGCGGCCACCGCACGGTGGCGCACACCGCGAACCCCATCGCGCACAACGATGCGCATGGCGGCGTCGAGGATCAGCTGGCGGCGCTGTTCGCTGCCTTGGCGGGCAGTCTTGCGACCTTGGTATTGCACGTTTTCGGCGACGGCGGTAGCGATGCCGGCGGCGCCTTGATCAGGCATGGCGGGTGTCACGGGGGATACCTCATGGGCAGTGTTTCATCAGTGCCGGCCTCT
>NZ_JBNRIK010000025.1:24881-38497 GCF_053557975.1 Pseudomonas sp. XP2 | reverse complement strand
CCAGTACAGCCAACATAAAGCTTCAGGCAAGAAAAAGCCGCCTCGAAAGGCGGCTTGTTCAATTCACTCAGGCCTGTGGACGCATGTGCGGGAACAGGATCACGTCGCGGATCGACGGCGAGTTGGTCAACAGCATCACCAGCCGGTCGATACCGATGCCTTCACCGGCGGTCGGCGGCATGCCGTATTCCAGCGCACGCACGAAGTCGGCGTCGTAGTGCATGGCTTCGTCGTCACCGGCGTCCTTCTCGGCCACCTGGGCCAGGAAGCGCTCGGCCTGGTCCTCGGCATCGTTGAGCTCGGAGTAGGCGTTGGCGATTTCGCGGCCACCGATGAACAGCTCGAAGCGGTCGGTGACAGCCGGGTTGTCGTCGTTACGACGGGCCAGCGGCGACACTTCGAACGGGTACTCGGTGATGAAGTGCGGCTGCTCCAGCTTGTGCTCGACCAGCTCTTCGAAAATCATCACCTGCAGCTTGCCCAGGCCTTCGTGGCCCAGCACCTTGGCACCGGCCTTCTTGGCGATGTCGCGGGCGCGGTCAACGTCCTGCAGGTCGGCAGCGGTCAGTTCCGGGTTGTACTTGAGGATCGAGTCGAACACCGACAGGCGCACGAACGGCTCGCCGAAGTGGAACACCTTGTCGCCGTACGGCACGTCGGTAGAGCCCAGTACAAGCTGTGCCAGCTCGCGGAACAGTTCCTCGGTGAGGTCCATGTTGTCGCGGTAATCGGCGTAGGCCTGGTAGAACTCGAGCATGGTGAATTCAGGGTTGTGACGCGTCGAAACACCTTCGTTACGGAAGTTGCGGTTGATCTCGAACACCTTTTCAAAGCCACCGACCACCAGGCGCTTGAGGTACAGCTCCGGCGCGATACGCAGGAACATGGCCATGTCCAGGGCGTTGTGGTGGGTTTCGAACGGCTTGGCCGCCGCGCCGCCCGGGATGGTCTGCAGCATTGGCGTTTCAACTTCGAGGAAGTCACGCTCGATGAGGAACTTGCGAATGTGCGAGATCACCTGCGAACGCACACGGAACGTGTGGCGGGTTTCTTCGTTGACCATCAGGTCGACGTAACGCTGGCGGTAGCGCTGCTCGGTGTCGGTCAGGCCATGGTGCTTGTCGGGCAGCGGGCGCAGCGACTTGGTCAGCAGGCGCACGTTGGTCATTTCGACGTACAGGTCGCCCTTGCCGGAACGGGCCAGGGTGCCTTCGGCGCTGATGATGTCGCCCAGGTCCCAGGTCTTGACTGCGGCCAGGGTTTCTTCTGGCAGGGTCTTGCGGTTGACGTAGACCTGGATACGACCGGTCATGTCCTGGATCACCATGAACGAGCCACGGTTGAGCATGATACGGCCGGCAACCTTGACCGGGATCGCGGCTGCTTCCAGCTCTTCCTTGGTCTTGTCCGCGTACTGTTTCTGCAGGTCGTTGCAGTAGCTGTCGCGACGGAAGTCGTTGGGGAAGGCGTTGCCTTTGGCGCGCTCGGCGGCAAGTTTTTCCTTGCGCAGGGCGATCAGGGCATTTTCTTCCTGTTGCAGGTCTTGCGATTCGGTCTTGAGGTCGCTCATGTCGTCATTCTTTCCATCAGGTATTCGTTGCCCTATTCGGGCAGGGCACGCGATACCGGCGGGTAGCCAGGTATCGCGGCAGTGGAGTGCGGCTTACAGCCCTTGCTTGAGGCTTGCTTCCAGGTACTGGTCCAGGTCACCGTCCAGCACTTTCTGGCAGTCGCTGCGCTCTACGCCTGTGCGCAGGTCTTTGATGCGCGAGTCATCCAGTACGTAGGAACGGATCTGGTGGCCCCAGCCGATGTCCGACTTGCTGTCTTCCAGCGCCTGCGAAGCAGCATTGCGCTTCTGCATTTCCAGCTCGTACAACTTGGCCCGCAGCATTTTCATGGCGGTGTCTTTGTTGGCGTGCTGGGAGCGTTCGTTCTGACAGGCCACCACGGTGTTGGTCGGCACGTGGGTAATACGTACGGCCGAGTCGGTGGTGTTCACGTGCTGACCACCGGCACCGGAGGAACGGTAGGTGTCGATGCGCAGGTCGGACGGGTTGATCTCGATCTCGACCTTGTCGTCGATTTCGGGCGACACGAATACCGCCGAGAACGAGGTGTGGCGACGGGCACCGGAGTCGAACGGGCTCTTGCGCACCAGGCGGTGCACACCGATTTCGGTACGCAGCCAGCCGAAGGCATACTCGCCCTTGATGTGCACGGTGGCGCCCTTGATGCCGGCGACTTCACCTTCGGAAAGCTCGATGATGGTGGCGTCAAAACCACGCTTGTCGGCCCAGCGCAGGTACATGCGCAGCAGGATGTTGGCCCAGTCCTGCGCCTCGGTACCGCCGGAGCCGGCCTGGATATCCAGGTAGGCGTTGTTCATGTCCATTTCGCCGCTGAACATGCGACGGAACTCAAGCTGCGCCAGGGACTCTTCCAGGCCCTGCAGCTCGGTCTCGACGTCGCTGACAGCGCTTTCGTCCTCTTCCTCGACAGCCATGTCGAGCAGGTCCTTGCAGTCGGACAGGCCATTGGACAGCTTGTCCAGGGTCTCGACGACCTGTGCCAGCATGGCACGCTCGCGGCCCAGGGCCTGGGCGTACTCGGGCTTGTTCCAGACGTTGGGGTCTTCCAGCTCGCGGTTGACTTCGATCAGGCGGTCATGCTTGTGATCGTAGTCAAAGATACCCCCGAATGGACTGGGAACGCTCGGTGAGGTCCTTGATGGTGTTCAGGATCGGTTGGATTTCCATGGGCTGGCTACTCGTGCGAATTCGGTGAAAAGCCTGCGAGTATAACCGAGTCCGCTGCACGACGGCAGACCCGCCGGGCGACCGGAGCGCCGTATTTACCCCATGGCAGCGGCGTACCTGCCGTCAGGCAATGCCAACCTGGTTACGCCCGCTGTTCTTGGCCTGGTACAAGCCTTTATCCGCCGCCGAGATCAACAGCCGGCAGTGGCTGCCGACGGCCGGGGTCTGGGTGGCCAGGCCAATGCTCACGGTCAGGCGGGCATCGGCAGCCGGAGCGGTGTGCGGGATGCCCAGGGCCAGCACGGTCTGGCGCAGCTTCTCGGCCACCAGGCGTGCCCCGCCGGGCGACGTATTGGGCAGCACCAGCGCAAACTCCTCGCCACCATAGTGGGCCGGCAGGTCGGTCGGCCGCGAGCACGAGCCACGGATCGCCTCGGCTACCTGACGCAAAGCCTCGTCGCCGGCAAGGTGACCGAAGCTGTCGTTGTAGGCCTTGAAATAATCCACATCGATCATCAGCAACGACAGCTGCTGCTGTTCCCGCATGGCGCGGCGCCATTCCAGCTCCAGGTACTCGTCGAAGTGGCGGCGATTGGACAGCCCGGTCAGGCCATCGGAGTTCATCAGCCGCTGCAGCATGAGGTTGGAATCGAGCAGTTGCTGCTGGCTGACGCGCAAGGCGCGGTAGGCCTCGTCGCGTTGCAACAGCGTGAGGTAGGAGCGTGAGTGGTAGCGAATACGCGCGACCAGTTCGATGGTATCCGGCAGCTTGACCAGATAGTCGTTGGCCCCGGCGGCAAACGCCGCGCTCTTCACCAGCGGGTCTTCCTTGGTCGACAGGACGATGATCGGGATGTCCTGAGTGGCCGGGTTGTTGCGGTATTCGCGCACCAGGGTCAGACCGTCAAGACCAGGCATGATCAGGTCCTGGAGGATTACCGTGGGCTTGATGCGCATGGCCTGTAGCACCGCCTGGTGCGGATCGGCACAGAAGTGGAAGTCGATGTTGTCTTCATTGGCCAGCCCCCGCCGCACCGCCTCGCCGATCATGGCCTGGTCGTCGACCAGCAGCACCATCGCCGAGTTCTCGTTGGTGGTGGGAAAACCCTCGATCGGTAATTCATTCATACCTGTTCACCCGATCACTGCCGGCCTGGCGGCGTGATTCATTACATTTCGTCATTTTGCGAAAAAGTCCATCAAGCGCCCGGCGATGCGTTCAAGCGGGCGAATTTCCACCGCGGCATCAATGGCCGCAGCAGCCTTGGGCATGCCGTACACTGCGCTGCTGGCCTGGTCCTGGGCAATGGTCAGAAAGCCCTGCTGACGCATCAGCTTCAGGCCCTGGGCGCCGTCGCGGCCCATACCGGTGAGCAGCACGCCGACCGCATCGCCATTCCAGTAACGTGCCACGCTTTCGAAGAACACATCGATCGATGGCCGATAGATTTCATTGACAGGCTCGGCAGTGTAGGCCAGTTGGCCATTCTGTAGCAGGCGAATGTGGTGGTTTGTGCCTGCCAGCAACACCTGGCCCGGCTGCGGCGGCTCGCCTTCGCGGGCCAGGCGCACCGGCAGGCCTGCTGCGCTGCTGAGCCATTCGGCCATCCCTGCGGCAAACACCTGGTCCACATGCTGGACCAGCACGATGGCCGCCGGAAACGCTGCCGGCAAACCCTTGAGCAGCACTTCGAGGGCCGCCGGGCCACCCGCAGACGAGCCGATCGCCACCAGCCCGCGACGCTGGGAAGCCTCGCGCACGGGCGCGGCAACCGGCTTTGCGGCAGGGCTGCGCTGCTGGCCGACCAACCAGCCGATATTGAGGATCTTGCGCAGCAGCGGTGCCGCCGCTTCGCGGGCATCGCCAGCGCCCAGCGCCGGGGTATCGACCACGTCGAGGGCACCATGTCCCATGGCCTCGAACACCCTGTGCACATTCTGTTTGCGGTCCACCGTGACGATGACGATGGCGCACGGGGTTTCGGCCATGATCCGCCGGGTGGCCTCCACGCCGTCCATTACCGGCATGATCAGGTCCATCAGGATCAGGTCCGGCAATTGCTCGGCGCAGCGCTGCACCGCCTCGGCGCCGTTGCTGGCCACCCACACCACCTGGTGAGCAGGCTCCAGGGCGACCGCCCGGCGCAGCGCCTCGACGGCCATGGGCATGTCATTGACGATGGCGATCTTCATCCCTGAGCACCTCCGATCAGCTCCACCACAGCATCCAGCAACGCATCGTCGTGGAAACTGGCCTTTGCCAAATAGTAGTCGGCGCCTGCATCCAGGCCACGCCGTCGGTCTTCCTCACGGTCTTTATAGGACACCACCATTACCGGCAGCGACTGCAGGCGCTGGTCGCGGCGAACCAGGGTGACCAGCTCGATGCCGTCCATGCGCGGCATGTCGATGTCGGTGATCAGCAGGTCGAAGTCCTCGCCGCGCAGGGCGTTCCAGCCGTCCATGCCATCTACCGCCACCGCCACATCGTAGCCGCGGTTGCCCAGCAGCTTGCGCTGCAGCTCGCGCACGGTCAGCGAGTCGTCGACCACCAGGATGCGTTTACGGACCACGCCGCGGGCACCGCTGCTGCCGCGCTCGACGCGTTCCAGGCTGCCGGTGCTGAGCAGTTTTTCCACCGAGCGCAGCAAGTCTTCGACATCGACGATCAGTACCACCGAGCCATCATCGAGCAAAGCGCCAGAGGAAATGTCCTGCACCTTGCCCAGCCGTGGGTCGAGTGGCATCACCACCAGCACCCGCTCGCCCACCAGCCGCTCCACGGCCACGCCATACAGTTGCTCGCGCTCGCGGATCACCACCACGCGCAGGCTGGCTTCGTCGCTTTGCCCGGCCGGGCGGTTGAGCAACTGGCTGGCTGCCACCAGGCCGATATGCCGGCCTTCATGCCAGAAATGCTGGCGCCCTTCGATCTGTACGATCTGCTCGGCGGTCACCTCCAGCGTGCGTTCGATATGGGCCAGCGGGAAGGCGTAGGCTTCACCGCCCACCTCGACAACCAGGCTACGTACCACCGACAAGGTCAGCGGTACCTGCAGGTGGAAGCGGCAGCCCTGCCCCGCCACCTGGGTCAGCTCTATTGAGCCGCGCAGCTCGCGGATCATGTGCTGCACCGCATCCAGCCCCACACCGCGCCCGGACACCTCGGTGACCGTGTCGCGCAGGCTGAAACCAGGCAGGAACAGGAACGTCAGCAGTTCCGCCTCGCTCATGCGCGCCACAGTGTCGGCGGGCGACAGGGCACGCTCGACGATGCTGCTGCGCAGGCGCTCCAGGTCGATACCGGCGCCATCGTCGATCAGCTCCAGGCTGAGCATGCCGGCCTGGTGCGAAGCCCGCAGGCGGATCACGCCTTCGTCGGGCTTGCCCGCCAGCAGGCGCCGCTGGGGCAATTCGATGCCGTGGTCGACGGCATTGCGCAACAGGTGCGTCAGCGGTGCTTCGAGCTTTTCCAGCACATCGCGATCGACCTGGGTTTTCTCCCCTTCCACCACTAACCGCACCGGCTTGCCCAGCGAACGGCCCAGGTCGCGGACCATGCGGCTCTGCCCGGTCAGCACGTCGGCAAACGGCCGCATGCGGCAAGCCAGGGCCGTGTCATACAGCAACTGCGCACGCTGGCTGGCCTGCCAGCCGAACTCGTCCAGGTCGGCCGCCTGCTGCTGCAGGATCTGCTGGGTTTCCGCCAGCAGACGCTGGGTTTGCGCCAGGGCTTCGAGCACCTCGCTGCTCTGGCCACTGTCCTCGAGTTGCAGGCGCAAGCCGTCGAGCGCCTGCATGCCTTGGCCGTGCATGCGTTTGAGGCGTTGCAGGGTGGCCAGGTAAGGCTTGAGCCGCTGGGTTTCCACCAGCGACTTGCTGGACAGGTCGAGCAGACTATTGAGGCGGTCGGCGGTGACACGCAGTACCCGCTCGGCACCTTCGCCTGCGCGCTTGCCAGCCTTGCGCTGCAGAATCGGCTCGGGCTCTGCCTCTGACTCCGGCGGTTCGGCTGGCAATACCGGGGGGGCAGACGGCAAGCTTGCCAACGGCGGCTCTGGGACCACGGGTGCAGCCAGCGGCGGTGCAGGCATCGCAGCGCCCGGGTCGAGCAGGCTGGCCATCTGCGCAAGAAACACCGGCAAGGTCGCCTGCGCCGCGGCATCGCCTGGCGTGGCGATACGCATCAGCAGGTCGGTCCCCTGCAACAGTGTGTCAATGTGCTCGGCGGTCAGCCGCAGCCGACCTTCCTGCGCCGCCACCAGGCAATCTTCCATGACGTGGGCAACGCTGACACCAGCATCCACCCCGACGATGCGCGCGGCCCCCTTGAGCGAGTGAGCGGCACGCATGCACGCCTCAAGCTGGTCGGCCTGGGTGGGGTTGCGTTCCAGTGCCATCAAGCCAGCACTCAGCACCTGGGTCTGCGCCTCGGCCTCCAGGCTGAACAGTTCGAGCAACGATGCGTCGCGCATTTGCTCTGGGGTCATGACAGGCTCCGCTGCACGGCAGACAGTAGGTGTTGATCGTCCAGCACCCGCACGCTGCGGCCGCGCCACTGCAGGACAGCAGCGGTGAAGCGTGAGGCGTCCTGGCCGCTGCCCAGCAGCAATGGGTCGAGCCGGTGGATACCGTCGATTTCCTCGACGGCCATCACTACAGGCCCACCTGCGGCAGCCAGAATCAGCATGCGGGGCATGGCCCGACCGCTCCGTTGCTCGGCGGTGCCGGCCTGCACACCCAGCAAATCAGCCAGCGACAGGCATGGGACCAACGCACCGCGCACATTGGCAACCCCCTGCAGCAGCCGCGAGCGCTGGTGCGGCAGCGAATGCACAGCCTGCAGCGGGGCGATTTCGGCCAGGCTGGCAGTGGCCAGCGCCAGCCATTCTTCGCCCAGTCGAAATAGCAGCATGGAGCGGCCGGTGTTTTCTTCGACCTGTTGTACCGCTGCTGCCTGGTGATCCGGCATCAGCGCATAGCGGTCGAGCAAACGCGTAGCCGCAGCGGCATACACCTCGCAATTGCGGCAATGAACATGCCGCTCCAGCAGCGGGCACTGCTTGTCGCCGTGCACGCCAATACGGTTCCAGCAGTCGTCGATGTGCGCGTCATCCTCGGCGAGCAGTTGCAACGCGGATTCAGTGTTCATCGTTCAGGCTCCCGACCAGCCCGCACTGCGCGATCCTGCAGGCGCCGGGCGCCGGCCAGATCGCCCTGGGCCGCCAGCAAGGCGGCCAGGTGCACCAGCGCTTCGGGGTGCTGTGGTTCCAGGTACAGGGCCTTGCGATAGTGGGTCAGCGCCTGCTGCGCATCGCCCTCGGTATCACTGAGCAGCCCCAGCCAGTAGTACACCTGGGCGGACGGCGGATACTGCTTCAGGTAGCGCTGGCATTCTTCACGCGCCTGTTCGCTGGCGCCGGCATTGGCCAGCCGGGCAATGCCGGCCAGCAACTCGCTGGCGGCCTCGGGCTTGTGCTCACGGGCTGGCGCAGGACGGGTCACCGCCGGCAGCACCCGCAGCGGGCGCCGCATCGGCACGCCGGGCGGCGGATAACCTGATGCGGGTGTAGTCGCCAGCGTCCGCCTCGCGGGCTGGGCGGGTGTCGCCGGCAACGGGGTGCTGTTACCTTGCTGGCGCACATAGGCAAACGACTGGGCGATCCCTAGCGGACGCATGCCCAGGCGCGCCAACAAGCTGCCTTCGGCCGGGCCGATGAACAGCACACCCTGTGGATGCAACAGGCGCTTGAGCACTTCGAACACACGCTGTTGGGTAGGCACGTCGAAATAGATCAACAGATTGCGGCAGAACACGAAGTCATACAGCCCATCGCGGCTGGCCAACGCCGGGTCAAGCACATTGCCCACCTGCAGGCTGACCTGCTGACGTACCCGTTCATGCAGGCGGTGGCCTTCGTCCAGCGCATCGAAATAGCGTTCGCGAAAGCCCAGTTCGCTGCCACGGAAAGCATTGCGGCCATACACAGCCTGCCCGGCCTTGGCTACCGAGTTGGGGCTGATGTCCATGCCATCAATGATGAATGCGCCCGGCGCCATGCCGGCGTCGAGCAAGGCCATGGCCAGCGAATAGGGTTCCTCGCCGGTTGAGCAAGGCAGGCTGAGCAATCGCAGTGGCCGCGCGCCCGCCAGTTGGGCCTGGCGTTTGTGGGCCAGGCTGCCCAGTGCCGTGAAGGATTCGGGATATCGGAAAAACCAGGTTTCCGGGACGATCACCGCTTCGATCAGCGCTTGTTGCTCATCCGTCGACTGCTGCAGACGCAGCCAGTAATCTTCCAGGTCCGTCGCGCCCACGGCAACGCAACGCTGGCGCAGTGCGCGTTCGACCATGGGCGCGCCCACCGACTCCACGTCCAGGCCGATACGCTCACGCAGGAAGCGGAAAAAACGCTGCTCGTTCATGTAAGCATCCCTGTCGGGTCTTGCGTGTACAGCAATTGGTGCACGGCGTCGGTCAGCAGGTCATTGACTTCGATGCGCTGCAGCAGGCCCAGAGCATCCTGGCGCACCGGGCCCAGATAAGGCGCTTCGCCCGTGTCCACGCCATAGGGCTGGAACTCGTCGGGTTGGCAACGCAGGGTTTCAGTGGCCTGTTCCAGGATCAGGCCAAGCTGCAGGCTGCCACGGTAGTGCACCAGCACCAGGCGCGTACTGGTGCGTTGCGCCGCAGGTTGGCCAAAACTCAGCGCGGCAAGGTCGATCACCGGGACCAGTTGGCCGCGATGGGCGAGGATGCCCGCGACCCAGGCAGGTGCCTGGGCAATCGGCTTGAGCGGCTGGCGCGGCAGCACCTCGATCACCTCGTGCACGCTCAGGGCAAAGCGCTGCTCCCTGAGCCGAAACTGCAGGTACAACTCACCCTTGACGTTGTGCACGGGTGCGGCGCGCGGTTGCAAGTCGTTCATCGCGGTCAGACTTTGAAACGCGACACGCCGCCACGCAGGCCGGCGGCCACCTGGCTCAGTTCATCGATGGCAAAACTGGCCTGGCGCAGCGACTCGACGGTCTGGGTACTGGCATCGCTGAGCTGGGCCAGCGCCTGGTTGATCTGCTCGGCACCGGTGGCCTGGGCCTGCATGCCTTCGTTGACCATCAGCACGCGCGGCGCCAAGGCCTGTACCTGGTGAATGATCTGGCTGAGCTGCTCGCCCACCTGCTGCACTTCGAACATGCCACGGCGTACTTCTTCGGAGAACTTGTCCATGCCCATGACCCCGGCCGATACCGCCGACTGGATTTCACGCACCATCTGCTCGATGTCGTAGGTGGCCACGGCGGTCTGGTCGGCAAGGCGGCGCACTTCGGTGGCCACCACAGCAAAGCCACGGCCGTACTCGCCGGCCTTTTCCGCTTCGATGGCGGCGTTCAGCGACAGCAGGTTGGTCTGGTCGGCAACCTTGACGATGGTTACCACCATCTGAGTGATGTTGCTGGCCTTCTCGTTGAGGATACCGAGCTTGGCGTTGACCAGGTCGGCGGCGCCCATCACCTGATGCATGGTCTCTTCCATGCGCGCCAGCCCCTGCTGGCCGGAGCCGGCCAGGCTGGAAGCCTGATCAGCGGCGGAGGTGACTTCGGTCATGGTCCGCACCAGATCACGTGAAGTGGCCGCAATTTCCCGCGAGGTGGCGCCGATTTCGGTGGTAGTAGCTGCCGTTTCGGTGGCAGTGGCCTGCTGTTGCTTGGACGTGGCGGCAATTTCGGTAACCGACGTGGTCACCTGCACCGACGAACGCTGTGCCTGTGCCACCAGGTTGGCCAGTGCCTCGGCCATTTCGTTGAACCCGCTTTCGATGGCGCCGAACTCGTCCTTGCGGTCCAGGCTCAGGCGCATGCTCAGGTCACCCGAGCGCAACCTGTCGAGCGCATGGACAATGCGCTGCATGGGAGCGGTGATGGCACGCATCAGCAACAGGCCACAAATGGCGGCCGCGACGATGGCCAGCAGCAGCGAAACCACCATGCTGCCTTTGGCCGTGCTCACGGCGCTGACAATCTCGCTGGTGGCGGAGGCGGCAGACGCCCGATTGAATTCGATCACTTCATTAAGGTGCTTGCGCCCTTCCACCCAGGCCGGCGTCAGCACCTCCATGATCAGCCGTTCAGCTTCGGCGTAGTTGTGCTGGCGATATGCATCCAGCACCTGATTGACGATCCTGAGGTAGTTCTCTTCCAGTTGCACGAAGCTCTCGAAGCGGGTCTGGTCGTCCTTGTCCTGGATGGTAGCCTGGTAGCTGGCCATGTGCTGCTTGAGCCGGTCTTCGAAGCTTTTGAACAGCTCCATGTCGGCTGAAGTGATCTCACGGTGGTTGGACAGCCCCACCAGTTGCTGGCTGGTGACGTAGCTGTCGACCCAGGCGCTGCGGATCATCGAGCTGTAATAGACCCCGGGAATGCTGTCGGTCCCCACCGCCTGTTCGGCAGTTTCGATGGCCACCAACCGCGAGTAGGCGGCCACGATCATCAGCAGCATGATGGCGATGATCACGGCGAAACTTGCCAGGATCCGTTGGCGCAAGGTCCAGTTTTTCACATTCAGCCCTCAGGAATTCACAACGAGCGGGAAAAATCGCCGAAGTATAGCCCAGAGGCCTTACAGATTTGCGGGTGAAGTGAGGGCTAAACAGGCATACCTGCTGATGGACATGTCACTGGGGCTGCTGTGCAGCCCTTCGCGGGCACGCCCGCTCCCACAGGTATCAGCGAAATGTCGAAGGTTGTGATAACCCTGTGGGAGCTGGCTTGCCGGCGATGGGCTGCGACGCAGCCCCCAGTTATTGGCCCGCAGCAAGCCGTACCTGGCTTTCCAGCTCCTGACGCAAGCCTGGGTCCAGGCGCAGTTGGCGGGCCAGTTCGTCGAGGTAGGCACGTTCCATGTAGTTTTCCTGGTCGACCATCATCACGCTGGCCAGGTACATCTCGGCGGCCATTTCCGGCGTTTGCGCGGCGCGGGCCACTTCGGCCGGGTCCAGCGGCTTGTTCAGCTCGGCGTGCAGCCAGTGCTGCAGTTCGCGGTCGCTGTCCAGGCGGGTGAACTCGCCCTCGATCAGCGCCCGTTCGCGCTCGTCGATATGGCCATCGGACTTGGCCGCCGCCACCAGCGCCCGCAGCACCGCCTGGCTGTGCTGCTCGGCCTGTGCAGGCGGCAGGCGGTCGACGGTTTGCGGCTCGGCTGCGGCCCCGCGCTGATTGGCCTGCCAGTTGCCGTAGGCTTTGTAGGCGAGCACTCCCAGCGCGGCCAGGCCACCATAGGTCAGGGCTTTGCCGCCGTATTTTCGGGCTTTCTTGCTGCCCAGCAACAAGCCCAGAGCGCCGCCACCCAACAGGCCGCCACCGGCACCGGACAACAGCCCGCCAAGCCCACCGCCAGCGCTGCCGGACGTGTTGGCGCCCCCCTGTTTTTCGAGCATCTGCTGGCCGGATTTGAGGAGTTGATCAAGCAAGCCCCGAGTGTTCATTCATGTGTCTCCACGCAAGAAGATTCAACCGCCAGAGTAAGGCTTGGCAGAACGCACGCCATCGCGGATTTGCTTCCGGATGTTGCATTGGCTGGCAAAAAGCCAACTAGACTCGATATCGCCAATACCTCGCGCGATCGCACTACGCTTATAACAATTGCTTCACGGCTTGCTTGATGACTGCCCCGAACAAGATCTCCAAAAAGAGGGAACACCATGTCAGTGCACAAGACCGCATTGCTCGGCGCCATGACCGGTGCCGTGCTGGCCAGCGCCAGCCTGCAGGCTGCCGAACCGCCCAAGGCCCTGGGGCCTGGCGAGGGGCGCCTGGATATCGTCGCCTGGCCCGGCTATATCGAGCGCGGTGAAAGCGACAAGGCCTACGACTGGGTGACCGGCTTCGAGAAGGAAACCGGCTGCAAGGTCAGTGTGAAGACCGCCGCCACCTCGGACGAGATGGTCAGCCTGATGACCAAGGGCGGTTATGACCTGGTCACCGCTTCGGGCGATGCCTCGCTGCGGCTGATCGTGGGCAAGCGCGTGCAGCCGATCAACACCGCCCTGATCCCCAACTGGAAGAACATCGACCCGCGCCTGCAGAACGGTGGCTGGTACGTGGTCGACAATCAAGTGTACGGCACGCCATACCAGTGGGGGCCGAACGTGCTGCTTTACAACACCAATACCTTCAAGCAGGCCCCCACCAGCTGGGGTGTGGTGTTCGAGCCGCAGAACCTGCCCGACGGCAAGCCCAACAAGGGCCGCGTGCAGGCCTACGACGGGCCGATCTATATCGCCGACGCGGCGCTGTACCTGAAGTCCACCAAGCCCGAACTGGGCATCAAGGACCCCTACGAGCTGAACGAGGGGCAATACAAGGCCGTGCTGGAACTGCTGCGCCAGCAGCAACCGCTGATCCATCGTTACTGGCATGACGCCACGGTGCAGATGAGTGATGTGAAGAACGAAGGCGTTGTCGCCTCCAGCTCCTGGGGTTACATGGTCAATGGCCTGAAGGGCGAAAACCAGCCGGTGGCCTCGACCATTCCCAAGGAAGGCGCGACCGGCTGGGCCGACACCACCATGCTGCACAGCGAAGCCAAGCACCCCAACTGCGCCTACAAGTGGATGGATTGGTCATTGCAGCCGAAGGTGCAAGGTGATGTGGCGGCCTGGTTCGGCTCGTTGCCGGCGGTGCCGGCGGCATGCACCGGCAGCGAACTGTTGGGGGCCGAAGGTTGCAAGACCAACGGTTTCGACAATTTCGACAAGATTGCCTTCTGGAAGACCCCGCAGGCCCAGGGGGGCAAGTTCGTGCCGTATAGCCGCTGGACCCAGGATTACATTGCGATCATGGGTGGGCGCTGAGGTTGCCTGA
>NZ_JBNRIK010000025.1:415-24820 GCF_053557975.1 Pseudomonas sp. XP2 | reverse complement strand
CGGGCAAGCCCGCTCCCACAGGCTGATCACCGCCTGTAGGAGCGGGCTTGCCCGCGAAGAGGCCGGAACAGGAGAAACATCGATGTCCGGAGCCCACGCATGCCCCTAGCCGTCCAGTTCACCCAGGTTTGCCGCACCTTCGGCGAGGTCAAGGCCGTCGACCAGGTCAGCATCGACATCATCGATGGCGAGTTCTTCTCCATGCTCGGCCCTTCAGGTTCGGGCAAGACCACCTGCCTGCGCCTGATCGCCGGCTTCGAGCAACCCACCAGCGGCTCGATCCGCATCCACGGTGTCGAGGCCGCTGGGGTGCCGCCCTACCTGCGCGACGTCAACACTGTGTTCCAGGACTACGCCCTGTTCCCGCACATGAATGTCCTGGACAACATCGCCTACGGCCTGAAGGTAAAAGGCGTGGCCAAGGCCGAACGCCACAACCGCGCCGAAGAAGCATTGGCCATGGTGGCCCTGGCCGGCTATGGCGCGCGCAAGCCAGCGCAGCTGTCTGGCGGCCAGCGCCAGCGCGTGGCCCTGGCCCGCGCCCTGGTCAACCGCCCACGGGTATTGCTGCTGGATGAGCCGCTGGGCGCACTGGACCTTAAGTTGCGCGAACAGATGCAGGGCGAGCTGAAAAAGCTGCAACGCCAGCTGGGCATCACCTTCATCTTCGTCACCCACGACCAGACCGAGGCCCTGTCGATGTCCGACCGGGTCGCGGTGTTCAACCGCGGCCGTATCGAACAGGTCGACACACCGCGCAATCTGTACATGAAGCCCGCCACCCCCTTCGTCGCAGAATTCGTCGGCACGTCCAACGTAGTGCGTGGCGAGCTGGCCATGCAGCTCAACGGCAGCCCGGCGCCCTTCTCCATCCGCCCCGAGCACATCCGCCTGGGCGACCTTGTGGTGACCAGCCACGAAGTGCAGGTAAGCGGCCTGTTGCGCGATATCCAGTACCAGGGCAGCGCCACCCGCTACGAGCTGCAACTGGACAGTGGCCAGCTGTTGGCGGTAAGCCAGGCCAACGACCGCTGGCAAGCACAAGCCCACCCCTGGCAGCCCGGGCAACGGGTGCGGGCACACTGGCCACGCGATGCCATGACAGTGCTGCAGGAAACCGAGGCCCACTGAAATGAGCACACTGCGCAGCCTGGCCAACCTGCTGTACCGGCGCCCAAACCTTTACCTGGCACTGCTGCTCATACCCCCGCTGACCTGGTTCGGCGCAATCTACCTGGGCTCGTTGCTGAACTTGCTGTGGCAAGGCTTCTATACCTTCGACGACTTCACCATGGCGGTGACCCCGGACCTGACCCTGGGCAACTTCGCCGCGCTGTTCAACCCGTCGAACTTCGACATCATTCTGCGCACCCTGGGCATGGCGGTGGCAGTGTCGCTGGCCAGCGCGGTACTGGCCTTCCCCATCGCCTATTACATGGCGCGCTATACCAGCGGCAAGACCAAGGCATTTTTCTACATCGCGGTGATGATGCCGATGTGGGCCAGCTACATCGTCAAGACCTACGCCTGGACCCTGCTGCTGGCCAAGGGCGGCGTGGCCCAGTGGTTTGTCCAGCAGTTGCACCTGGATGGCCTGCTGCAAGCGCTGCTGGCCGTGCCCGGTGTGGGCGGCAGCACGCTGTCGACCTCCCACCTGGGGCGCTTCATGGTATTCGTGTACATCTGGCTGCCGTTCATGATCCTGCCGATCCAGGCCGCGCTGGAGCGCCTGCCGCCTTCGCTGCTGCAAGCCTCGGCAGACCTTGGCGCACGGCCTGGGCAAACCTTTTTGCAAGTGATCCTGCCGCTGTCGATCCCGGGCATCGCCGCCGGCTCGATCTTCACCTTCTCGCTAACCCTGGGTGACTTCATCGTGCCGCAGCTGGTCGGCCCGCCCGGCTACTTCATCGGCAGCATGGTCTATGCCCAGCAAGGGGCGATCGGCAACATGCCGATGGCCGCCGCGTTCACCTTGGTGCCCATCGTGCTGATTGCGGTGTACCTGTCCATCGTCAAGCGCCTGGGGGCCTTCGATGCACTCTGAAAAAGCGTCTACAGGGCTGCGCCTGGCGGCTTGGGGCGGGCTGCTGTTCCTGCATTTCCCGATCCTGATCATCTTCCTGTACGCCTTCAACACCGAAGACGCGGCATTCAGCTTCCCGCCCAAGGGCTTCACCCTGAAATGGATTGGTGTGGCCTTCGCCCGGCCCGATGTGCTGGAGGCGATCAAGCTGTCGCTGCAGGTGGCCTGCCTGGCCACGCTGATTGCCCTGGTGCTCGGCACATTGGCGTCAGTCGCACTGTATCGGCGCAACTTCTTCGGCAAAGAGAGCATTTCGCTGATGCTGATCCTGCCCATTGCCTTGCCCGGCATCATCACCGGCATCGCCCTGCTCTCGGCGTTCAAGACCTTGGGGATAGAGCCCGGGGTGTTCACCATCGTGGTCGGCCACGCCACGTTCTGCGTGGTGATTGTCTACAACAACGTGATCGCCCGCCTGCGGCGCACCTCGCAAAACCTGATCGAAGCGTCGATGGACCTGGGCGCCGATGGCTGGCAGACCTTCCGCTACATCATCCTGCCCAACCTCGGCTCGGCGCTGCTGGCCGGCGGCATGCTGGCTTTTGCCCTGTCGTTCGATGAAATCATCGTCACCACCTTCACCGCCGGCCACGAACGCACCCTGCCGATCTGGCTGCTCAACCAGCTGAGCCGACCGCGCGACGTGCCGGTGACCAACGTGGTCGCCATGCTGGTGATGCTGGTGACCATGCTGCCAATCCTTGGCGCCTATTACCTGACCCGCGGCGGCGAAAGCGTCGCGGGCAGTGGCAAATGACACTGGAGGAGCCCCCGATGCAAACGCAGATGCTGATCAATGGCCAGCTGGTCGCAGGTCAAGGCCCGGCCTGGACCGTGCTCAACCCGGCGCTGGGTACGGCCCTGGCGCAAATCAACGAAGCCACCGAGGCCCAGGTGGACAGCGCCGTGCGCGCCGCCGACCAAGCCTTCGACAGCTGGTCGCAAACCAGCCCCAAGGACCGCTCGCAAACCTTGCTGGCGCTGGCGGACGCCATCGAAGCCCATGGCGATGAACTGGCCCGGCTGGAATCGCAGAACTGCGGCAAGCCCCTCAGCGCGGCGCTGAACGACGAAATCCCGGCGATTGCCGATGTGTTCCGCTACTTTGCCGGTGCGGCGCGCTGCCTGGGCGGCTCGGCGGCCGGCGAATATCTGCCGGGCCACACCTCGATGATCCGTCGCGACCCGTTGGGTGTGGTGGCCTCCATCGCACCCTGGAACTACCCGTTGATGATGCTGGCCTGGAAGATCGCGCCGGCCTTGGCAGCCGGCAACACGGTGGTGATCAAACCCTCCGAACTGACCCCGCTGACCGCCTTGCGACTGGGTGAACTGGCCCAGGACCTGCTGCCGCCGGGCGTGCTGAACATTCTCTTTGGCCGCGGCCAGACCGTCGGCAACCCGCTGGTCAGCCATCCCAAGGTGCGCATGGTGTCGCTGACAGGCTCCATCCCCACGGGCGCGCACATCATCAGCGCCACCGCCGACAGCGTGAAACGCATGCACATGGAGCTGGGTGGCAAGGCGCCTGTGCTGGTGTTTGATGATGCTGACATCGACGCCGCCATCGACGGCATCCGCACGTTCGGCTTCTACAACGCCGGCCAGGACTGCACCGCAGCCTGTCGCCTTTATGTGCAGGACGGTATCTACGACCGCTTCGTCGAGGGCCTGGGTGCAGCAGTAGCGAGCCTGAAACCTGGCCTGCAGGAGGCCGAGGACACCGAACTGGGGCCGCTGATCAGTGCCCAGCACCGCGACAAGGTCGCCGGGCTGGTGCAGCGGGCCATCGCCCAACCGCACATTCGCCTGGTGACGGGTGGCAAGGCGATTGAGGGCAATGGTTTCTACTTCGAGCCGACCGTGCTGGCCGACGCCCTGCAGGACGACGAGATCGTGCGCAACGAAGTATTCGGCCCAGTGGTCTCGGTCACGCGCTTTAAAGACGAAGCGCAGGCGCTGGAATGGGCCAACGACTCCAACTACGGCCTTGCCTCATCGGTGTGGACCCGCGACACCGGCCGCGCCCACCGCCTGGCGGCGCGCTTGCAGTACGGCTGCACCTGGGTGAATACCCACTTCATGCTGGTCAGCGAAATGCCCCATGGCGGGCAGAAGCATTCAGGGTATGGGAAGGATATGTCGATGTATGGGCTGGAGGACTACACCTGCGTGCGGCATGTGATGATCAAGCATTGAGGAAAGCGTTGGAGTCTGTCGTTAGAGTTGTGGCGCCTACGAGATCGAGCGCCGCGCGGGCGGCGCTCGATTTCTGCCCTGCACAAAATTTCGCAAATCACCCGCAGGCCGGTACGCTAGTCGCGCAAATCGGACTCGTGAATCGGGTTGGCGCGGCTGGTCGCGCGCTGGTACTGCGCAGGCCAGGTGGCCTTGTTGCCGCCCAGGTCGTCGTCGGCGTGCAGTGGCCAGTACGGGTCGCGCAGCAGTTCGCGGGCGAGGAAGATGAGGTCGGCCTGGCCAGTGCGCAGAATGTGTTCGGCCTGGGCCGGTTCGGTGATCATGCCCACGGTGCCGGTGGCAATTTCCGATTCCTTGCGCACACGTTCGGCGAAGCGGGTCTGGTAGCCGGGGCCGGTGGGGATCTCGGCGTTTACCGAGGTACCGCCAGAGGACACATCGATCAGGTCCACACCCAACCCTCGCAGGCGACGAGCCAGTTCGACAGTTTCATCCGGGTTCCAGCCATCCTCGACCCAATCGGTTGCCGAAACCCGCACCAATAGCGGCAATTCGGCAGGCCACACCGTGCGCACGGCCTCGACCACCTGCAGGGTCAGGCGGATACGGTTTTCAAAGCAACTGCCGTACTCGTCGCGGCGCTGGTTGCTCAACGGTGACAGGAACTGATGCAGCAGGTAACCATGGGCGGCGTGTATTTCGACCACCTTGAAACCGGCCTTCAAGGCGCGCTCAGTCGAGGCGACAAAGGCCGCGATTACGCCCTGGATCTCGTCCTGGGTCAGCTCGTGTGGCGCTGTGTGTTGCGGGTCGAAGGCGATCTTCGATGGGCCTACTGGCTGCCAGCCTCCCTCTTCGACTTTCACACTGCCCTGTTTGCCCAGCCATGGGCGGTAGGTACTGGCCTTGCGCCCGGCGTGCGCCAATTGTATGCCCGGCACGGCCCCCTGGGCGGTAATGAAACGGGTGATGCGTTGCAGCGGTGCAATCTGGGCATCGTCCCACAGGCCGAGGTCTTCGGCGGTGATGCGGCCATCGGCAGTAACCGCCACGGCTTCCGTGATCACCAAACCCGCGCCACCCACCGCACGGCTGCCTAAATGGACAAGGTGCCAGTCGTTGGCCAGGCCATCGATGGCGGAATACTGGCACATCGGCGATACGGCGATGCGGTTGGGCAGGGTCAGCTGACGCAGGGTGTAAGGCTCGAGCAGCAGGCTCATGAGGGCACCTCCCAAGAACTCCAATGGTGATCCGGCCCGGGCACTCAATTGCACGTCCCTGGCCCAGGTCCGGTCATAACTTCAGACTAGACCAGAATGGGTGGGGGGGAGGTTCCATGGGATTTTGGGTGGGGTGCGGGTGGGGTGCGGGTGTCAGGCTCGAAAGTGATGTCGCCTGTGAGATCGAGCGCCGCCCGCGCGGCGCATCGCGACGCAAGGCCGCTCCCACATTTGTTGCAACGTGGCCATGTCTGTGAGGCCATGGTTGTCAGCCTTGGTGCATGACGGAAGGCTGGTGGAGCGATAACAGCGTCAGCGCACAGGCATCGTCAGATCAACAAGGCGCGCAACCATGGCCTTGCAGGTTTGGCACGTTGCAACAAATGTGGGAGCGGCCTTGCGTCGCGATGCGCCGCGCGGGCGGCGCTCGATTTCCGCCACACCAAACAACTCAAGGCAAGCCCAGCGACCCCGTCAGCGCGGCTCCATGTGGGCAATCATCAACTGCACACTTTCGTTGCCACGAAACTCGTTCACATCCAGCTTGTACGCCAGTTCGACCCAGCGCACGGTCGGGTTCGGCCACACTTCGCGGTCGACGCCAAAAGCAATGCCATCCAGTCGCACCGAGCCACATTCGCTCTTGAGCACCACCTTCAGGTGCCGCTCGCCCACCACGCGCTGCTCCACCAACTGGAACACGCCATGAAACAGCGGCTCAGGAAAATGCTGGCCCCAAGGCCCGGCATGGCGCAGGGCCTTGGCCAGGTCGAGGTGAAATTCCTCCACGGCCAGGCTGCCATCTGACAACAGCCGGCCTGTCAGGTCTTCCTCACGCAGCTGACGACGCACTTCTTCGTCAAACGCCTCGGCAAAGGCCGGGAAATTACCCTCAGGCAACGATAAGCCCGCAGCCATGGCGTGGCCGCCGAACTTGCTGATCAGTTGTGGGTGGCGCGCCGCCACGGCATCCAGTGCATCGCGGATGTGGAAGCCTGGTACCGACCGCGCCGACCCTTTGAGCATGCCTTCACCGGCATCGGCGAAGGCGATGGTAGGCCGGTGGTAACGCTCTTTCAGCCGCGAAGCCAGAATACCGATCACGCCCTGGTGCCAGTCGGCATCGAACAGGCACAACCCATACGGCATGGACTCCACCGGCAGGTCCCTGAGCTGGGCCAGGGCCTCGCGTTGCATGCCCTGCTCGATGGACTTGCGGTCCTGGTTCAACTCGTCAAGCTGCTGGGCCATGTCCTGGGCCAGCGCCGCGTCTTCGCACAGCAGGCACTCGATGCCCAGGCTCATGTCGTCCAGGCGACCGGCGGCGTTCAGCCGCGGGCCGAGGATGAAGCCAAGGTCAGTCGAGGTGATACGCCGGTGATCGCGGCGGGCCACTTCGAGAATTGCTTTAAGCCCTGGGCGGGCGCGACCGGCGCGGATGCGCTCAAGGCCCTGATGCACCAGGATGCGGTTGTTGGCATCCAGCGGTACCACGTCGGCAACGCTGCCCAACGCGACCAGGTCGAGCAGCTCGCCGATGTTCGGCTGTGCTTGCGTCTCATAGCGCCCCAGGCTGCGCAGGCGCGCGCGCAGGGCCATCAGCACATAGAAGATCACCCCTACCCCGGCCAGCGCCTTGCTCGGGAACGTACAGCCAGGCTGGTTGGGGTTGATGATAGCGTCGGCATCGGGCAGTTGCTGGCCTGGCAGGTGGTGGTCAGTGACCAGCACCTTGAGCCCGGCGGCCTTGGCTGCCGCCACACCCTCGACGCTGGAAATACCATTGTCCACGGTGATCAGCAGTTGCGGCTGACGCTGCAGCGCCACCTCGACGATTTCCGGGGTCAGGCCATAGCCGTATTCGAAGCGGTTGGGCACCAGGTAATCGACGTGGGCCGCACCCAGCAGCCGCAGGCCCAGCACCCCGACGGTGCTGGCCGTGGCGCCATCGGCATCGAAATCGCCAACGATAAGAATGCGCTGGCGCTGGTCCAGCGCCTCGACCAGCAGGTCGACACCGGCCTCGATGCCCTTGAGTTGCTGGTACGGCAGCAGGCGCGCCAGGCTTTTGTCGAGCTCGGCCTCGCACTGTACGCCGCGCGCGGCGTACAGACGGGTCAGCAAGGGTGGCAAGTTACCCAGAAATGGCAGTGTCGGCGGCAGGGGGCGAGGTTCGATACGCATAGGTCGCTTCAGCCACGCTCACCGAGCAGCCACTGCAGTTGCACCTCGTGCTGGCCACGGTCATCGGTCACGAACACCGTACCTTCACTGATCATCACGTCCCACTTGATGCTGCGCGGCATGTCGGTAGCCAGCGTCTCCAGCACCTCCTGAGGCACGGCAGCGATGTTCAGGTTTTTCAGGTTCTTCACGGCACCTACCACCTTGCCTTCCCACACACGCAGGCTGCCATAGGCCAGCAGGCTGGTGCGTTCGGTACGGCGCGAGCACCAGGTCAGGCGGTCGGCGTCTGGCTGGCCAACTTCGATCCAGTGCAACACGCGATCATCCAGGCTCTTTTCCCACAGCGCCGGCTCATCGACATCCGAAAGACCGCGGCCAAACGACAAGTTCTCGTTGTACCAGAGCGCGTACGCCAACAGACGAACCGCCATACGCTCTTCCGTTTCCGAAGGATGGCGGGCAATGGTCTGCTTGACGCTTTCGTAGACATTGCGATCAAGGTCGGTCAGATTCAATTCGAACTTGTAGGTGGTGGACGGCTGGGCCATGGTCGACGGGCTTCGTGCAAAAGAAAAGTGGCACAGTCTAACCCATCCGCTCTCTCCATGCGCCGCAGCAGTACCCGGCGAAACCGACGTGTGATAAAACCACGGCTCTGCCCAGCTGCCACGGATACCCCATGTCGACGCCCAGCAAACCCCTCGCCGGCCTCAAAGTTGTCGAACTTGGCACCCTGATTGCCGGGCCGTTTGCCTCGCGCATCTGTGCCGAATTCGGCGCCGAGGTGATCAAGGTCGAATCCCCCGACGGCGGCGACCCGTTGCGCAAGTGGCGCAAGCTGTACGAGGGCACTTCGCTGTGGTGGTTCGTGCAGGCGCGCAACAAGCAATCACTCACCCTCAACCTCAAGCACCCCGAGGGCCGCGAGATTCTGAAGCGCCTGCTGGCCGACGCCGACATCCTGATCGAGAACTTCCGCCCGGGCGTGCTGGAAAAGCTCGGCCTGGGCTGGGATGTGCTGCATGCGCTGAACCCGGGCCTGGTGATGGTGCGCCTTTCGGGCTTTGGCCAGACCGGGCCGATGAAAGACCAGCCGGGCTTTGGCGCCGTGGGCGAGTCGATGGGCGGTTTGCGCTACATCACCGGCTTCGACGACCGCCCGCCGGTGCGCACGGGCATTTCCATCGGTGACTCGATTGCCGCCTTGTGGGGGGTAATCGGCGCGCTGATGGCGCTGCGCCACCGTGAAGTCAATGGCGGCCAGGGCCAGGTGGTGGACGTGGCGCTGTACGAGGCGATTTTCGCCATGATGGAAAGCATGGTCCCGGAATTCGATGTGTTCGGCTTTATCCGCGAGCGCACCGGCAACATCATGCCGGGTATCACGCCCTCCTCGATCCATACCAGCGCCGACGGCAAGCACGTGCAGATCGGCGCCAACGGCGATGCAATCTTCAAGCGCTTCATGCAGGCCATCGGCCGTGCCGACCTGGCAGAAGACCCGACCTTGGCCAGCAACGATGGCCGTGACCTGCGCCGAGACGAACTGTACGGGGTGATCGACCGCTGGGCCAACAGCCTGCCCCTGGAGCAATTGATGCAGGTACTGACCACAGCCGAAGTGCCCGCCAGCCGTATCTATTCGGCCGAGGACATGTTCAAGGACCCGCAGTACCTGGCGCGGGAGATGTTCTTGCAAGCCAAGCTGCCGGACGGCAAGCCATTCCGCATGCCGGGCATCGTGCCCAAGCTGTCGGATACGCCTGGTTCCACCGAGTGGGTCGGCCCGGCGCTGGGCGAACATACCGAAGCACTGCTTACCCGCCTGGGCTATGACGCGGCGGCCATTGCCGGCCTGCGCGAAGCCGGCGCGGTCTGACGCCTGCCGCCGCCCTCGCCCATGCGCGCTGCCCGCGGGTTACGCCACCTGATCCTGCTGTGCGGGCTACTGCCCGCATTGCTCCTGCAGCCGGTCAGTGCCAAAGAACGCATCGTCTGGCTGGTACGTGACCTGCCGCCCTTCACCATTTTTCACGGCACGGAAAAAGGCCAAGGGGTAATCGACCAGTTGTTGCCGCTGCTCATCGGGCAGATGCCTGAATACGACCACAGCATCGTACGGGTCAACCGCGCCCGCGGCATCCAGATGCTGCAAGACCGCAACAGCTTCACCTGCGACCCGACACTGCTATGGACCGCGGAACGTGCCGAATATGTGCGCTTTTCCATGCCATCGCTGGGCGTGCTCAGCGGTGGCCTGGTGCTGCGCCAGGAAAACCAGGCGCTGGTGGCACCCTACCTCGACGGGCAGCAGGTAGACCTGCATGGCCTGCTGAGCAACGACTCGCTGAAGCTCGGAATTGTTGCCGAGCGCAGCTACGGCACCCAGATTGACGCCATCCTGCGCCAGTTGCCCGACAGCGTGCTCAGCCGCCATTACGGCAATGATGCCACCGCCAACCTGCTGCAGATGCAACAGCTGGGGCGCCTGCGCATGGTGCTCGGGTACTGGCCGGAAGTGCGTTATCTGATTCAGCAGCAAGGGGGCTCACTGGCGGATTACCAGTTTCATCCTGTGCAGGGGGTGGCGCGCTACCAGTTTTTGCATGTAGGTTGCTCGGACAGCCCGCTAGGGCGCGCAGCGATCGCGCATATCGACCAGCTCTTGCCTGCACTGCGCCGGAATGTGTTGCCGCAGTGGTACGCGCGCTGGCTGGACCCGGCGCTGCATGAAGACTACCTGGAAGAAAGCAAGCACTTCTTCGAAGACCAATAGCCGGTTGATCAGCATGCCTGGGGCCTGTAAAAGCCTTACCGGAAAAAAGAAACCCCGGACGCTGGGGAAGACGCCCGGGGCCAAGCGAAAGCCATTGAGGCTTCCCGAGGTAGCCTTGCCAGCACCGGAGCAAAGCACTGGCTGGCTACCCTTACACTGTCTGATGAGCTACTCAGGCAAAGGTTCCCCTCGGTTCCTGACGCTGCTGCAGCGCCGCGATCACACAGGGCTGCAAACGCCCTTCGGCGATCTGCAAGTCACGGTGCAGGCCATCTACCAGATCGATCAACAGGCGCTGCTCTTGCAACTGACGCTCGCTGACCGTGCGCCGTAGCGTAATGCCGGCGACACGGTCGTGCAGGGTCAATTGGCGATTACCGCTGGCATCAGCAACGCCGAGCTGGGCCTGGTAAGGCGTCAGGGCTTCGTTGAGCAGTTTGCAGATTCTTTCCATCCGGGTCACTCGCTGCGTGGTGGGATCTAAAGGAACTGACCAACAAGCGCAGCGCAAAGTTCGTCATGCCGCGCAGTTTCAGTGAGCATGCGTGGCAGACGTGACAGTTTGAACACGCCGCCACGGGCGGGCTTGCAGCGCTTGCAAGGCACGCTGCAGGCGTGTGGTAGAAAGCGGCCAGGGGAGTTCGGCGAGCACCCAAAGGCCCCGGTTTCTTGCCGCCTGAGCAAGGTCCTGGTGTTTGGAAGTGGCTTGGCCGACGAACAACAGCGCACGTGATCGATGCTGCCGTGCGAGCAAGGCAAGGCCCGCCCGGGTTGGCATGGCATGGTCAAGAATCAGCAGATCGGGCCCACGTTCAGCGGCCAGGCAGACGTCCAGGTCGGTTGCGTTTGCGCTGATGCGCACGTTGAACATGCCTTGGGCATTGAGGGCCTGGTGCAGGATGATCTGGTGTGATGGGCGAGCCTGGTGGATCAACACGTAGGGCTGGTGCATATGCCGCTCCTGGTGAGAGGACCGGCTAATTTAGGCTACGCGTTGAGGCGCCTGAATAGGACTATTCTGAAACGCTTGAGGGAAGATTCCGAGCTTCTGGAGCCGCGTTGCGGCCCCAGAAGACAACGCAGTTACAGCGGCTTGCCGCGGTTACCGTGCTGGCTGACAAAGCCCTGGACTGCTTTCAGGTCATTGGCCAGCACCGTGCAACGCTCTTCACGGCTGAACAAGTCGCTGAGGTGCGCCGGCAGTTCCAGCGCCTTGCCTACACCCGCCTTCTCTACCGCTTCCGGGAACTTGACCGGGTGCGCGGTACCCAGCACCACCATTGGCGTATCCAGGCTACGGCGGCACTCACGGGCAGCCTTGACCCCGATCGCGGTATGCGGGTCGAGCACTTCACCGGTGGCGGCGAAGACCTCGGCAATGGTCTCGCAAGTCTGCTCGTCACTCACGGCCAGCGAGTCGAACAGCTTGCGGGCTTCGGTCCAGCGGCCTTGCTCGACGCTGAAGCCGCCACCTTGTTTGAAGCTGTCCATCAGCTCGGCAATCGCCCCACCGTTGCGACCGTGCAGGTCGAACAGCAGGCGCTCGAAGTTGGACGAGACCATGATGTCCATCGACGGCGACAGGGTCGCGTGCAGGGTTTCCTTGACGTACTGATTGCCGCTCATGAAACGGTGCAGGATGTCGTTGCGGTTGGTGGCGACGATCAGCTGGCTGACCGGCAGGCCCATGTTGCGCGCCAGGTAACCGGCGAAGATATCGCCGAAGTTGCCGGTTGGCACCGAGAATGCCACCGAACGCGCCGGGCCACCCAACTGCAGGGCTGCATGGAAGTAGTAGACGATCTGGGCCATGATGCGCGCCCAGTTGATCGAGTTGACTGCCACCAGGCGGGTGCCCTTGAGGAACGACTGGTCAGCGAAGCTGGCCTTGACCATTTCCTGGCAGTCATCGAAGTTGCCTTCGATGGCGATGTTGTGGATGTTGTCGCCGAAGAGGGTGGTCATCTGGCGGCGCTGCACTTCAGACACGCGCTGGTGCGGGTGCAGGATGAAGATGTCGACGTTGTCGCAACGGCGGCAGCCTTCGATGGCGGCGGAACCGGTATCACCGCTGGTGGCACCGATGATCACTACGCGCTCGTTACGCTTGGCCAACACGTGGTCAAGCAGACGGCCAAGCAGTTGCAGGGCGAAGTCCTTGAACGCCAGGGTCGGGCCGTGGAACAGCTCCAGCACCCACTCGTTGCTGTTCAGCTGACGCAGCGGGGCGACCGCAGCGTGAGCGAACTCGCCGTAGGTTTCTTCGAGGATCTTCTTGAAGTCGGCGTCGGCGATGCTGCCTTCAACAAACGGGCGCATCACACGGAAGGCCAGCTCGTGGTACGGCAGGCCAGCCCACGAGGCGATTTCTTCCTGGGTAAAGCGTGGCAGGTTCTCGGGGACGTACAGGCCGCCGTCACTGGCCAGGCCAGCCAGCAGCACGTCTTCGAAATTCAGGGCCGGTGCCTGGCCGCGGGTACTGATATAGCGCATGGGTGCAAACCTTCAATGCTGGGGCCGGGGCCGCACTGGCGGCCCGACGGCACTCGTTTGTTAGTTGAGCTGTTCGACGCGGATGCGCACGACCTTGCCGACCACGTCCTGCAGGGCTTCCAGGGCGACGATGGCGTCGTTGATGCTCTGCTCGACCACGCCGTGGGTCAGGAGGATCATTGGCACCAGGCCGTCCTGCTCCTCGGCTTCCTTCTGCATGATCGACTCGATGTTGATGCCACGCTCCGACAGGATGCTGGCCACCTGGGCCAGTACGCCTGGGTGATCCTTGGCCTGGATGCGCAGGTAGTAGGCGCTTTTGCAGGCTTCGATCGGCAGGATCGGGTGGGCCGACAGCGAGTCTGGCTGGAAGGCCAGGTGCGGTACGCGGTTTTCCGGGTCGGAGGTCATGGCGCGGACCACATCGACCAGGTCGCCGACCACCGACGAAGCGGTGGGCTCCATGCCGGCGCCAGCACCGTAATACAAGGTGGAACCGGCAGCATCACCGTTGACCATGACGGCGTTCATCACACCGTTGACGTTGGCGATCAGGCGGTCGGCCGGGATCAGCGTCGGGTGCACGCGCAGCTCGATGCCTTCGGCGGTGCGGCGCGCCACGCCCAGGTGCTTGATGCGGTAACCCAGGGCCTCGGCGTAGTTCACGTCAGCGGTGGTCAGCTGGGTGATGCCTTCGGTGTAGGCCTTGTCAAACTGCAGCGGAATGCCGAAAGCGATCGACGCCAGGATGGTCAGCTTGTGCGCGGCATCGATGCCTTCGACGTCGAAGGTCGGGTCGGCTTCGGCGTAACCCAGCGCCTGGGCTTCGGCCAGCACGTCCGGGAAGGCACGGCCCTTCTCACGCATTTCGGTGAGGATGAAGTTGCCGGTGCCGTTGATGATGCCGGCCAGCCAGTTGATACGGTTGGCCGACAGGCCTTCGCGGATGGCCTTGATCACCGGGATGCCACCCGCCACGGCCGCTTCGAAGGCGACGATCACGCCCTTTTCGCGGGCCTTGGCAAAAATTTCGTTACCATGCACGGCAATCAGCGCCTTGTTGGCGGTGACCACATGCTTGCCGTTTTCGATGGCCTTGAGCACCAGATCGCGGGCGATGGTGTAGCCACCGATCAGCTCGATGACGATATCGATCTCCGGGTTGCTCGCAACTTCGAACACGTCAGCGGTAATGGGGGTACCGGTAATCTGGCAGTTCGGGTTCTGCGAGCGCATGGCGATCTGGGCCACTTCAATACCGCGCCCGGCACGGCGGGCAATCTCCTCGGCGTTGCGCTGAAGTACATTGAAGGTTCCGCCACCGACGGTCCCCAACCCACAGATGCCTACTTTGACCGGTTTCACTGTGAACTCCCCATTGAACGGCCGACACCTTCGCCGACCGTGAAACATGCCGTCACCCCATGACGACGGCGTACTGAATTGGATTACTTGGCAAGTGCCAGCTTGGCGACCTGCGGTGCCGGCTGGTAGCCCGGAATGACCTGGCCGCTTTCGAGGACGATAGCCGGCGTGCCGTTGACGCCGATCGACTGGCCCAGCTGGAATTGCTTGCCGACCGGGTTGGCGCACTTGGCGGCCTTGATCTCTTCACCTTCGACCATCTTGTCCATCGCCCCGCGGCGGTCACTGGAGCACCACACGGCCTGCAACTGCTGGTCACCCGGCGAGCCGAGCCCTTGGCGCGGGAAGGCGACATAGCGCACTTCGATACCGCGACGGTTCAACTCGGGCACTTCGGCGTGCAATTTGTGGCAATACGGGCAGGTGGTGTCGGTGAACACGGTGATGTGCGACTTGGTCTCGCCTTTGGCAGGATAAACCACCATCTCGGCGGCTGGAATGCCGTTGATGAGTTTGGCAACCCCTTGGCGTTCGGTCTTCTCGGTGAGGTTGACCGGCTTGCCGTCCTGGATCTGGAACAGGTAGCCCTGCATCACGAACTGGCCGTCGGCGCTGGCATACAACACGCGGCCGCCCTGCAGCTTGACTTCATACAGGCCGTTGAGCGGGCTGCTGGCCACGCTTTCTACTGGCACTTCCAGCTCGAGGTTCTGCAGCGATTTGCGGATGGCCTGCTCGGCCACGGCATTGCTGTCGGTTGCCGCGGCAACGGCAAAGGTACTGGCCAGCGCCAACGCGGCGGCGGCGAAAAACTGGGTCACGCGCATGGGAACTCCTGAAGGCGGACAGGGGCCGGAGGGCGCCACCTGCGGAAAATACGCGGTGGCCGTGCGGCCCTTGGTGCAAACCGCCCAAGCCTACCACATCACACCACCGGTGAAGGGGCTTGCAAGGACCAGTCGGCGGAACATGAAAAACATTCATCCACGTGGGTGATGCTGTGCGTGCAACTGCTGCAGGCGGGCTTTGGCCACGTGGGTGTAGATCTGAGTGGTCGAGAGGTCGCTGTGGCCGAGCAGCATCTGGACCACGCGCAGGTCGGCACCATGGTTGAGCAGGTGAGTGGCAAAGGCATGGCGCAGCGTGTGTGGCGACAGCGGTTTGTCGATACCTGCCACCCGGGCATGGTGCTTGATGCGGTGCCAGAAGGTCTGGCGGGTCATCTGTTCGCCGCGCTGGCTGGGGAACAGCACGTCGCTGGGGCGGCCATTGAGCAACTCGGCGCGGCCATCGCGCTGGTAGCGCTCCAGCCACACTACTGCCTCTTCGCCCATGGGCACCAGGCGCTCTTTGCTGCCCTTGCCCATCACCCGAAGCACACCTTGGCGCAGGTTGATCTGGTCAAGGGTCAGGCTGACCAGTTCGGTGACGCGCAGACCGCAGGCATACAGCACTTCGAGCATGGCGCGGTCACGCTGGCCGATGGCTTCACCCAGGTCCGGGGCCTGCAGCAAGGCTTCAACGTCAGCTTCGGACAACGACTTGGGCAGCGGCTTGCCCAGTTGCGGCATCTCGACCTGCAGGGTCGGGTCAATCGCCACCAGCTTCTCGCGCAGCAGGTAGCGGAAGAAACCCCGCAGGCCGGACAGAAAGCGCGCCGTGGAGCGTGGCTTATAGCCCTGATCGAGGCGCCAGGCGAGGTGATCGAGGATCAGGTCACGGCCGGCGTCGGGCAGGGAAACCGAATGCTCCTGCAGCCAGCCGTTAAACAGCGCCAGATCGCTGCGATAAGACACGCGGGTGTTGTCGGACAGGCCTTTTTCAAGCCACAGGGCGTCGAGAAACTGGTCGATCAGGGGGTGGTCTAGGGCGGGCATTCGGGGCTGCTGGGTGTTGGACGTTGGCTTAGTGTTTCACAGCAGCTGACAGGTTGTCTGTACTGGCCTCCTCGCGGCTAAAGCCGCTCCCACAGGGTTTGCCACAAGATCAGGAATTGTCTTACCCCTGTGGGAGCGGCTTCAGCCGCGAAGAGGCCGGTGCAGGAAAAGCTCAGGCCTGGGGCAAAACGGGCACAGGGCGCTTGTCCTCATCGATGGCGACGAAGCTGAAGACACCGTGAATCGCCCGCTCGCGGCCGTCCAGGTACATGTTCTCGACAAACACGTCCACCTGCACCTGCAGGCTGGTATTGCCAACCTTGACCACCGAGCCCACCAATTCAACGATAGAGCCCGCCGGGATCGGGTGCTTGAAGTCGATGCGGTCGGTGGACACGGTCACCAGCGGCAGGCGGCAAAAACGCGTGGCGGCGATGAACGACACTTCGTCCATCCAGGCCAGGGCGGTACCGCCGAACAGTGTGTTGTGATGGTTGGTGGTGTTGGGGAACACCGCCTTGGTCACGCGGGTCACCGACAACTCGGTGCGGCGCTGGATTTCCTGGTCTCGGGCAGTGCTCATGGGTTACTCCATCATACAGCGGGCGGGCCATTGCGCGCCCTTCGCGGGTAAACCCGCTCCCACAAAAAAAGCAGCCCGAGGGCTGCTTTTTTCTCGCTAGGCGGCCTTGGCCACCGGGCAAACTGTACTCAGGACAGTTTTTCCTTGATGCGAGCGGCTTTGCCGGACAGGTCGCGCAGGTAGTACAGCTTGGCTTTACGCACGTCACCACGACGTTTCACGGCCAGGCTGTCGATTTGCGGGCTGTAGGTCTGGAAGGTACGCTCTACGCCAACGCCGCTGGAGATCTTGCGCACGGTGAAGGCGCTGTTCAGACCGCGGTTACGCTTGGCGATAACAACGCCTTCGAACGCCTGCAGACGGGAACGCTCACCTTCCTTCACTTTAACCTGGACAACAACGGTGTCGCCTGGTGCGAAGGTCGGGATTTCCTTGCTCATCTGCTCGGCTTCGAGCTGCTGGATGATCTTGTTGGTCATGCTGTGCTCCTAAGATGGATACGCGATCCACCATCGATACGTTTAACTATCGTCCCGCTCGCGGAGGTATTCCTCGAGCAGCTTCTTCTCTTCTCCAGAAAGCGAGCGACTTTCCAGAAGATCGGCGCGTCGTTCGAAGGTCCTACCAAGGGACTGCTTCATCCTCCAACGCCGGATATGTGCATGGTTGCCACTTAGCAACACGTCGGGAACACGCTGATCCGCATACACCTCAGGTCGGGTGTAGTGCGGGCAATCCAGCAGACCGTCGGTGAAGGAGTCTTCTTCCGCCGAGTCCACATGCCCTAAAGCTCCGGGCAGCAGCCGTGTAACCGCATCGATCAGTACCATGGCCGGCAGCTCGCCACCGGAAAGCACATAGTCACCAATCGACCACTCCTCATCGACATGAGCCTCGATAAAGCGCTCGTCGATGCCTTCATAACGACCGGCGATCAGGATCAACGATTCCTGTTCGGCCAGGCCTTTGACCGCCTGCTGAGTCAGCTTGCGGCCTTGTGGCGAGAGGTAGATCACCTTCGCCGCAGCTCCGGTCGCTTGCCTGGCGCTAACCAGGGCGTCTTCCAGAGGCTTGATTTTCATCACCATGCCCGGACCACCGCCAAACGGCCGATCATCTACCGTGTGGTGACGATCTGTGGTGTAGTCCCGCGGGTTCCAGCAAGTTACCTGAAGCAACCCCTGTTTCACCGCGCGGCTGGTAATGCCGTACTCCGTGATGGCCGAGAACATCTCGGGGAACAACGTGATGACGTCTACGCGAAGGTTACCCATCGTTTAGAAGTCCGCGTCCCATTCGACCCGCATCACGCCTGCTTCCAGGTCGACGTTGAGCACGCATTGCGCCGTGTAGGGCAACAGACGCTCGCGATCATCCAGGCTGCCTGCGCAGGGCTTGACCACCATTACATCGTTCGCACCGGTCTCCAACAGGTGATCGACCTTGCCGAACAGCTGTTCGTCCTGGTTGATGACCTTCAGACCTACCAACTGGTACCAGTAGTACTCGTCGGCAGCCAGGTTGGGCAAAAGGCTCCGCGCAATGCAGATTTCGTAACCGCTCAGAAGACGGGCTTCATCACGATCATCGAGGCCTTTCAACTTCACGACCAGGCCCTTTTGGGAGCCACGACCGCTGACCAGCTCGACCTGCTTTACCTTGCCTTCGTGCCGAAGCGTCCAGCCGGGATAATCCAACAGGTTTTCAATCGGATCGGTAAAGGAATACACCTTCACCTCGCCGCGAACGCCGTGAACCGAAAAAATCTTGCCAACGACGATGAGGTCGTCAGCCTTTTCTGGCGTCGCGTTCATACTGTTCAGGCAGCGGCCTTGGCAGCGTCCTTCAGCAGCTGAGCAACACGCTCAGACGGCTGTGCGCCCTGGCTCAGCCAGTAGGTGACGCGCTCTTGGTTGACCGACAGCTTGACTTCGGCGCCCGATGCGATCGGGTTGAAGAAGCCAACGCGCTCAACGAAACGGCCGTCACGGGCGTTACGCGAGTTGGTCACGGTCAGGTGGTAGAATGGGCGCTTTTTCGAGCCGCCACGGGCCAGACGAATGGTTACCATGTGAACATCGTTCCTATAGTCGGTGTTGCAGTTTGTACTGCAAATCTGAATGCCAAATAGGCACACGGGTGCCCAAAAGGCCGCATATTCTCGGGGAATACACGGACATTTGCAAATGACTTTTTCGGCAAGGCATTGCCCCACCGTCCAGATTTGCCGATTTAGCCGCTAAATCAACGGCAGTTGCCCCGCCAGGCGGGGGTTCTGGAAGCCTGCCCCGCTAAAGGCGGGCTCCCGGAATAGGGATTACAGCTTCGGCATGCCGCCGCCTGGCAGCATCCCGCCCAAGCCGCGCATCATCTTGGCCATGCCGCCTTTGGCGGAGAATTTCTTCATCATCTTCTGCATTTGCTTGTGCTGCTTGATCAGCCGGCCGATGTCCTGCACCTGCGTGCCGGAACCCAAGGCGATACGGCGCTTGCGCGAACCACTGATCAGGTCAGGGTCGCGGCGCTCGGCCGGGGTCATGGAGTTGATGATCGCTTCCATCTGCTTGAACTGTTTCTCGGCCGCGCCCTGGGCGTTGCCCATCTGCGACAGGTTGACCCCACCGATGCTCGGCAGCTTGTCCATCAGGCCGCCCAGGCCGCCCATGTTCTTCATCTGTTGCAGCTGGTCGCGGAAGTCTTCGAGGTCGAAGCCCTTGCCCTTCTTCAGCTTCTTGGCCAGCTTGTCGGCCTTGGCCTTGTCGATGGTCTGCTCGGCTTGCTCGATCAGGCTGAGCACGTCACCCATGCCGAGGATGCGCGAAGCGACGCGGTCAGGGTGGAACGGCTCGAGGGCCTCGGTCTTCTCACCCATACCGATGAACTTGATCGGCTTGCCGGTAATGGCACGCACCGACAGTGCAGCACCGCCACGGGCATCACCGTCCACCTTGGTCAGCACCACGCCGGTGAGTGGCAGGGCCTCGCCAAAGGCCTTGGCAGTGTTGGCGGCGTCCTGGCCGGTCATGGCGTCGACCACGAACAGGGTCTCGATCGGCTTGACTGCAGCGTGCAGCGCCTTGATCTCGTCCATCATGTCGGCGTCGATGTGCAGACGGCCGGCGGTGTCGACGATGACCACGTCGATGAACTTCAGCTTGGCTTCGCGGATGGCCGCTTCGGCAATGGCCACCGGCTTCTGGCTGATGTCGGACGGGAAGAAGGTGACGCCGATGTCGTTGGCCAGGGTTTCCAGCTGCTTGATCGCCGCCGGACGGTAGACGTCGGCGGACACCACCATCACGCTCTTTTTCTTGCGCTCTTTAAGGAAGCGCGCGAGCTTGCCGGCAGTGGTGGTCTTACCGGCGCCCTGCAGGCCGGCCATCAGTACAACGGCAGGCGGTGCGGCGTTCAGGGCAAGGTCTTCGTTGGCCGCGCCCATCAGGCTTTCCAGCTCGGCCTGGACGATCTTCACGAACGCCTGGCCCGGGGTCAGGCTGCGCGACACTTCGGTGCCGACCGCACGCTCCTTGACGCTATTGACGAAATCCTTGACCACCGGCAGGGCAACGTCGGCCTCAAGCAGGGCCATGCGCACTTCGCGCAGCGTGTCCTTGATGTTGTCTTCGGTCAGCTTGGCCTTGCCGGTGACATGGCGCAGCGTCTGTGACAGGCGGTCGGTCAGGTTTTCGAACATGGTGATCCTTTCAGGCCCAGTAAAAGCCGAGGTTTGTCAGGCACCCTGGGGGAAATACACACCCGCCGGGCACAGCAAGGCGGCGATTATAGCGAAGTGCAGCGGCGGCGCACACCTTGGGAGACATTCGGTGGCTGCAGTGCCCCCTTCGCGGGCACGCCCGCTCCCACCGGATCCCCACCCTATTGCGACCTGCGCTGGACCTGTGGGAGCGGGCGAGCCCGCGAATGCCCTGACACAAGCCTTCAGTCTTCCTTGATCAGCGGAATCTATGCCAAACTCCGTCTCTTTAAGGCTCGCCAACCAGGACTTATGGTTTCCTCTCCCAGCCTCATCCCCAACCTGATCGCTGCCGGCCTTTATATAGCGGCGGCCATCTACCAGGGTTCGCACCTGGCCCAGGGCCGCAAGTCCGACAAGCGCCTGCTTGCCCTGCTGGGTACTTTTGCGGTGCTCGCCCAGGCCGGTGCACTGTACTTCCAGCTGATCACCCCGCTGGGCCTGAGCCTGGACTTCTTCAGCGCCGCCAGCCTGATCGCCGTGGCCGTCATCGCCCTGACCCTGGTGGCCTGCCTGCGCATACCGGTAGAAAACCTGCTGGTGCTGCTGTTCCCGCTGGGTGCGGTGACTGCACTGCTGGCGCAGTTCGCGCCACCTGGCACAGTGCCGCTGATCAACGAAGAGCCGGGCATCCTCGCGCATATCCTGCTGTCGATCCTGGCGTACGGGCTGTTTACCATCGCGGTGTTCCAGTCGCTGCTGTTGCTGCTGCAGGATCACCAGTTGAAGCACAAGCACCCGTCCGGGCTGATCCGCAACTTCCCGCCCCTGCAAACCATGGAAAGCCTGCTGTTCGGCTTCCTCTGGGCCGGCTGGTGCCTGCTGTCGCTGTCGCTGATCTCCGGCTGGCTGTTCCTCGACAACCTGTTCGCCCAGCACCTGGTACACAAGACCTTGCTGGCCTGTGTCGCCTGGGTGGTGTTCAGCGTACTGCTGTGGGGCCGCACCCGCCTGGGCTGGCGTGGCCACAAGGCCATCCGCTGGACGCTGGCCGGTTTCTGCCTGCTGATGCTGGCCTATTTCGGCAGCAAGCTGGTTCGCGAATTCATCCTGCATATCTGACGGCCGCTCATGGACACACTGCCGTACGCACCGCTATTCGGCACTTTGGCACTGGCGCTGCTGTGGTCGGCGCTGTTCACCACGGTGGAAGCCGCCCGACTGCAGCTCAATGGCACCCTGCGCGCCCACGAGGACGGCCAGCCCGTGCTCCCGGCACAGGCCCTGGTGCTGTGCGCCAGCCTGGGCAAGCTGCTGGTGTTGGGCCTGGCCTGCCTGGTGGGCCAGCGCCATAGCGGCGAGCACGGCTTCTGGCTGGCAGGGCTGGCCGCAACCCTCACCTTGCTGGTGTTTGCCGAGTACCTGCCGCGGCGCCTGGCCCGGCGCAACCCACAGGCATGTGTCAACCTCGGTACCAGCCTGCTGAAAGTGCCCCTCGCCCTGCTGCAGCCACTGGCCTGCCTGCTGGACGGTTTCGCCAAGCTGCTGCTGCGCCCGTTCCGCGTGCAACCCACGGCCGTGGCCCTGCACCCGCAGGAAGCCGACGACTTCGACGAAGACGAGGAGCACGAAACACCCCGCCATGGTCTGCTCGATGGCCTGCAGGCGCTGGACAAGATCACCGTCAACGACATTCTGGTACCGCGCAACGAAGTGGACGGCATCAACCTCGACGAGCCGATCGAGCGCATCATCGAGCAGTTGATCGTCAGTCGCCATACCCGCTTGCCGGTCTACCACAACGACATCAATCAGGTCGAAGCAATCCTCAACACCAAGCTGATCAGCCACCTGCTACCCAAGGCCGACCTGACCCTGGAGGCACTACACGGCGCCTGCTACGAACCCTATTTCGTGCCGGAAAGCACGCCCTTGCAAATGCAGCTGCTGAACTTCCACAAGCAACAGCGCCGGTTGGGTGTGGTGGTGGACGAGTACGGCGAGGTGCAGGGCATCGTCACCCTGGAAGACATCCTCGAAGAGATCGTTGGCGAGTTCGAGGACGAACAGAGCCTGGAAAACCCCCATGTACACCCGCAATCCGATGGCACCTTCGTCATCGACGGCAACGCCTCGCTGCGCGAGATCAACCGCACCCTGGGCTGGCACCTGCCATGCGACGGCGGGCCGAAAACCCTCAACGGGCTGGTGACCGAAGCGTTGGAAAGCATCCCGGAAACCGCCGTTTGCCTGAAGATCGGCCGCTATCGCCTGGAAATCCTCGAAACAGAGGACAATTGTGCCAGCAAGGTACTGGTGTGGACGGTGACCCGATAGCTATACTCGGGTCACGCTTACCCAGCCCCGCCGCCACGCCTGCTACCCGCACCCGGCGTTCCACGGCCAGTCCGCTCCACTGACACGCCCTGCGGTCCTGCTTCAACACCCCGAACAGTGCCCGCGCCGCCCCTACCCCCCTTGGGCTATCGTCAGTCGTGCGCACACAACAACAAAACGCTCCGGCGCCCGCGCAACCGTGCCTGCCTTTTTTCGGCACGCCGCTGCGGGCCATGCCCATGGAGCCGGACCAGACTGTCAGGGACCTATTCAATGACAAGCAGCACCTATGCCGAAGCGCCTGACGCGCCGGTCAACTCGCCCGCGCGGGTCGCCACTGCCAGCTTCATCGGCACCGCCATCGAGTTCTACGATTTCTATGTCTACGCCACCGCTGCAGCCCTGGTGATCGGCCCGGTGTTCTTCCCGTCCGGGTCGGGCACCGCGCAAATGCTGGCAGCCTTCCTCACCTTTGGCATCGCCTTTCTCGCCCGCCCGCTGGGTTCGGCGCTGTTCGGCCACTTTGGCGACCGCGTCGGCCGCAAGTCGACCTTGGTTGCCTCGCTGCTGCTGATGGGCGTCTCTACCACGGCCATCGGCGTGCTGCCTGGCTATGACAGTATTGGCGTGTGGGCGCCGATCATTCTTTGCCTGCTGCGCTTTGGCCAAGGACTGGGCCTGGGCGGTGAATGGGGTGGCGCGGCGTTGCTGGCCACCGAGAACGCCCCGGAGGGCAAGCGCGCCTGGTTCGGCATGTTCCCGCAGCTGGGCCCTTCGATCGGCTTTTTGGCCGCCAACGGCCTGTTCCTGACCCTGGCCCTGACGCTCAGCGACGAGCAGTTCCGTGAATGGGGCTGGCGTATTCCGTTCTTGCTTAGTGCCGCGCTGGTACTGGTGGGCCTGTATGTGCGCCTGAAGCTTGAAGAAAGCCCGGTCTTCGCCAAGGCTGTCGCCCGCCATGAGCGGGTGAAAATGCCAGTGTTCGAGCTGTTTTCCAACTATTGGGTGCCTACCCTGCTGGGCGCTGCAGCGATGGTGGTGTGCTATGCGCTGTTCTATATCTCCACGGTGTTCTCGCTGAGCTATGGCGTGACCACGCTGGGTTACAGCCGCGAGACATTCCTTGGCCTGCTGTGCTTCGCGGTGGTGTTCATGGCCTTGGCGACGCCGCTGTCGGCCTGGCTCAGCGACCGTTACGGGCGCAAGCCGGTGCTTATTGTCGGCGGCCTGCTGGCGGTAGCCTCAGGCTTTACCATGGAGCCGCTGCTGACTTCGGGGTCGACGGCCGGTGTGGCGCTGTTCCTGGCGATCGAGCTGTTCCTGATGGGCGTGACCTTTGCGCCGATGGGGGCACTGCTGCCTGAACTGTTCCCGACCCACGTGCGTTATACCGGGGCTTGGGCGGCGTACAACCTGGGCGGCATTGTCGGCGCCTCGGCGGCACCGTTCTTTGCCCAGAAGCTGGTCAGCATGGGCGGGTTGAGCTGGGTGGGGGGATATGTATCGGTCGCGGCGGTGATCAGCTTGATTGCCGTGCTGTGCCTGAAAGAGACCCGTAATACCGCACTTTGAGTGGACCGGGGCTGCT
>NZ_JBNRIK010000025.1:178-405 GCF_053557975.1 Pseudomonas sp. XP2 | reverse complement strand
TGATCTGTGGGAGGTCATTCGCGGGACAAGCCCGCTCCCACAGGATTATCACAGGCCGCTGGCATTGCGATTGATCTGTGGGAGGTCATTCGCGGGACAAGCCTGCCCCCACAGGATTATCACCAGGCTGCAGGCATTGCGAGTGGTCTGTGGGAGGCCATTCGCGGGACAAGCCCGCTCCCACAGGATTGCCACAGGCCTCAGGCATTGCGAGTGGTCTGTGGGAA
>NZ_JBNRIK010000025.1:0-168 GCF_053557975.1 Pseudomonas sp. XP2 | reverse complement strand
AAGCCCGCTCCCACAGGATTGCCACAGGCCTCAGGCATTGCGAGTGGTCTGTGGGAGGCCATTCGCGGGGCAAGCCTGCCCCCAGAGGATTGTCACAGGCTGCAGGCATTCCGAGTGATCTGTGGGAGGTCATTCGCGGGACAAGCCCGCTCCCACAGGATTATCACA
>NZ_JBNRIK010000024.1:67136-92916 GCF_053557975.1 Pseudomonas sp. XP2 | reverse complement strand
GTGAAGAGCTGGCCAAGTCCGACCGCCCGGAACTGACCGCTGCCAAGATCGTCGTTTCCGGCGGCCGCGGCATGGGCAACGGTGACAACTTCAAACACTTGTACAGCCTGGCCGACAAGCTGGGCGCTGCCGTTGGTGCTTCGCGCGCTGCGGTCGACGCAGGCTTCGTGCCGAACGACATGCAGGTCGGCCAGACCGGCAAGATCGTTGCGCCACAGCTGTACATCGCCGTCGGTATCTCCGGCGCGATCCAGCACCTGGCCGGCATGAAAGACTCCAAAGTGATCGTTGCGATCAACAAGGACGAAGAAGCGCCGATCTTCCAGGTGGCCGATTACGGCTTGGTCGCTGACTTGTTCGAAGCGGTTCCGGAGCTGGAAAAGCTGGTCTGATCCGCCTGCTTCACTTATAAAGAACCCGGCCCTCGCATTGAGGGTCGGGTTTTTTTATGGGTTGAGGAGTGAGGGATGACGTTGCGCGGAACGGGCAGGGCGCTGGTATGCATGGCGGCGTTGGCGTCGCCGCTGGCCATGGCAGCAGGCAAGTGTGAGCGCCTGGTGGCAACCGGCAGCCCCGATGCGCCGCCCTACTCTTGGCAGGACCCGAAAGACCCGAAACATTTGATCGGTGCCAACGTGGACCTGTTGCGCCAGGTGGCTGGCGAGCTGGGCGTGAAGGTGGAGGTGCTGAATGCCGGCCGTCGCGACCAGGCCCTGGAAGAGGTGCGCAGCGGGCGTATGGACCTGCTGCTCGATACACCCATGCAGGTCGAACAGCTCACCGCGCTGGACTACATCCACCCACCCCTTCAGCTCAACGAATACCTGGTGTGGACTCGCCATGACGCCGAGTTGACGTTCGATGGCCCGGCGGACCTGGCCAAATACCAGGGCAGCTTGTCCGAACGCGCGCGCCTGACCCCGGCCTTTACCGCGTTTGCCAAGGCCCAGCTGAAACTGGTGCCGGCGCAGAACCTGACCCAGGCATTCCAGAAGCTGGTGCTTGGCCAAGTGGATTATGTGCTCGCCGGCCGCTATTCGGGCATGGCCATGGCCCAGAGCCTGGGCATGAACAATGACCTGATCGCCCGCGGCCTGCCGGTGGACCGGCCAGGTCTGTATCTGGCCCTTTCGCACAACTCGGCATGCAATGACAGCTGGTTGCGTGGGCAATTGGCAAAAAAACTGACAGAATTGCCGATCTCCGGTGCGTCCGAGGCCGTCCTGCAACGAAATGTCGAGCGCTGGAAAGCGCAATTGCAGGTGCCGGCGGACGCCCCCAAACACTAGGAAGATTGCGTGAGAACCCAACCACTAATCCTTGCCTTGGCCGTGCTCGGCCTGGCTGGCTGCGCCAATGATCCGGCCCCTGACGAGCAGATGCGCATTTCCGAACAGGCACTGGAGCAGGCCAGGGCCGTAGGTGCCACCGAGCAGGTCGAGACGCTGAAGATGGCTGAAGACAAGCTGGCCCGGGCCAAGACCAACATGCTGACCGAAGATTACCGCGATGCGCGCATGCGCGCCGAGCAGGCCGAACTGGATGCTCGCCTGGCCGAGGCCCAGGTGCTGAACCAGAAGAGCGAAGAGCAGTTGCAGCTGCTGCAGTCGCGGGTCAAGCGCTTGCGCAAGCAGCTGGAGGTGCAGCCATGATCCGCCGTACGCCATTGGCCGCGTTGGCGTTGCTGGCGCTGGCAGCAGCCTTGCAAGGTTGCGCCAGCCAACGCAGCTCTGCAGCGCTGGAGGAAGCCAGTGCCACTTTCGCCAAGGTCAAGGATGATTCCGATGTGCTGCGCAGTGCGCCGCGTGACGTGATCCGCGCGGGCGAGTCGCTGGCCCGTGCCGAGCGCCTGTCCAGCTACATCGGCACCGGTTCCGATGTGCGTCATTACGCTTACCTGAGCCAGCGTTACAGCGAGATTGCCAGTGAGCATGCCAAGCTGGCGCTGAACCAGGAGCGCCAAGCCAAGCTTGACCTCGAGCGTCAGCGCCTGCAGCTGGCTTTGCGCGAGGCCAAGCTGGCCAGCGTGCAGCAGCAGGGCAAGTGGGTCGAGTCGCAGATCGCGGCGCTGGCTTCGGAGCAAGCCGACCGTGGCCTGGTGATGACCCTGGGTGACGTGCTGTTCGATACTGGGCGTGCCGACCTGAAAAACTCGGCCAGCCGTACCGTACTCAAACTGGTGCAGTTCCTTCAGCTGAACCCGCGACGGGTGGTGCGTATCGAGGGTTATACCGACAGCACTGGCGCCGCCGAGGACAACTTGAACCTGTCCCGCGACCGGGCGCAGGCCGTGGCCGACATGCTGGTGGACCTTGGCATCGACGAAAAGCGCCTGCAGGTCGAGGGCTATGGCGACCAGTACCCGATCGAGGCCAATGCCTCTGAGCGGGGCAGGGCGCAGAACCGCCGGGTGGAGATCGTCTTCTCCGACGACAAAGGCAAGCTCGCGCCGGCGCGCTGAGTTACAGCTCCCACAGGGAATGCGTGTCAGGCGTCATTTTGGGCGCGGGCTTGTCCCGCGAAGGGGGCCGCGCGGTGCATGGCACCGGCTTTTCCGGTGTTCGCGGGGCAAGCCCGCTCCCACAAGGTCCCTGCCAGATCAAAAGCCATGTTTTTGTTGAAAGGGGGCTGGATTGCCGGGGGGGCCGCCAGGCAGCCCCGCTTTTTGTCGGCTTAGTCGTTTCGATAGCTGTCACGCTGTTGTATTGTCGACTATGTTGCATTCTGTCCCAGTACACTTTGCAACTGTTACGGTATCCTCTACCGTCACTGAGCCGCACAAGAACAACGAGCCTGCCGCCATGACCAACCTGCTGCTGTACCAGCGTATCGCCCAGCAACTGGCCGATGACATCCGTCGCGGTGTCTACCAGCCAGGCGAGCGTGTACCCTCCGTGCGCAAGATGAGTGCCCAGCTCAATGTCAGCCATGCCACGGTGCTGCAGGCTTATGCCAACCTCGAAGACCAAGGGCTGATCCGCGCGCGGCCGCAGTCGGGCTACTACGTGCACCAGACGCCGGCCCTGACTGCGCAAACGCCGGACATTGCCCGGGTGGAGCGCCCCGGTCTGGTCACCCGCGCCAGCATCATCCAGCAAGTGCTGACCGAGGCGCGCCGTGATGGCGTGTTCCCGTTTGGTGCTGCGGTGCCGCATGTCGACTACCTGCCGGTCCGTGCCCTGCATCAGCAAATTGCCAAGGTCACCCGCTTTCACAGCCCGCGCGCGTTCAGCTACATGTTCAGCCCCGGCTTTGAGCCGTTGCGCCGGCAGATCGCCATTCGCATGCGCGATGCTGGCGTGCTGGTCGACCCCCGTGAAGTGATCGTGACCCATGGCTGCGTCGATGCCCTGCAAATGTCATTGCGCGTGCTGACCCGCCCGGGCGATCTGATTGCGGCCGAGTCGCCGACGTATTACGGCTTGCTGCAACTGGCCGACCTGCTGGGCCTGAAAGTGATCGAAATCCCCAGTGACCCGTCCACCGGCATCAGCCTTGAAGCCTTGCAACTGGCGGCCAATCAGTGGTCGATCAAGGCCCTGGTGCTGACCGCCCGCCTGAGCAACCCGTTGGGCGGCACTGTTCCTGAAGAGCGGCAGAAGCAGTTGCTGCGCCTGGCGTCGGACTTCGACATCCAGATCGTCGAGGACGACATCTATGGCGAGTTGATGTTCGAGCAAGGCAAGACCAAGGCGCTGAAGGCATTCGACCGGCTGGACCGGGTGATCTACTGTTCAAGTTTCTCCAAAACCTTGTCCCCTGGTGTGCGCGTTGGCTGGATGATCGCCGGGCGCTATCAGGACGAGATACAGCGCCTGCAGACCTTCACCACTCATTCGGCCTGCAGCGTGACGCAGATGGGCGTGGCGGCCTACCTGGAAAATGGCGGCTACGACCGGCACCTGCGTTACATACGCCAGGAGTATCGCAAGAACCTCAGCGCCTACCAGTTGGCGGTGCAGCAGCACTTCCCGGAGGGTACCCAGATGACTCGGCCGACGGGCGGTTTCATCCTCTGGATAAGCTTGCCCGGGCGGGTCAATACCCAGGAGCTGCATGTGCGGGCGCTGGAGCAGGGCATCAGCATTGCGCCGGGGTTAATATTCAGTAACACAGAACAGTTCAATCACTGCATTCGCCTTAATTGCGGCATCCCGTGGAACAAGGAGGCCGAGCGGGCAGTGATGACGCTGGGTTTGCTGGCTCAGCAGTTGTGCAGGGAGCCTGCGCTCACACTTTTGTAAGGCTTGCCAGGCGCTTGTGGAACATGGAGCATACGCACCTTTCTTGCCAATCTGTCCATTTGCCATGAATGCTTTGCGCCGTTTTGCCCTGATCTTGTGTCTTGCACCGCTCTGCTACCCGGGCGGTCCAACCTTGGCTGCGCAGCCGGCGCAACCGGCGCAGGCAGCCCAGAGCAAGCCCGTGCAAAAAAAAGTGGCAGCCAAGCCCGCGCCGAAGCAGGTGGTGAAAAAAACCGGCAACAGCAAGACCAAGGCGCACAAACCCGTCAGTAAAGCGGTTGCCAAACCACTGCCCAAGGCAAAGCTGGACCTCAGCCTGCCAGTCGATATGGTCAATACCCTTGAGCCGGGTGTGGGTACCCCGTCGCCCATCCAGCGGCGCAAACCTTTGCTGCCGCCGATGTTCACCGAAAAGCCCGAAACCAATGACAGCCCGTTCCAGCTCAATGGCCGGCTTATCAATAACGAAATGCAGCTGCAGTTGCGTAATGACAGCCGTCATGACGTGGAGGGGGCGGCGATCGATTTCGAGTATCGGCAGTAGCCGGGAACTGACTGCCGGGTCACGGCAGATTTCATCGTGCCAGCAATTTCAAACGCCTGTTTGAGCGGTTACTATCCAGGGACGTTCGTCCCGTTTTGTTCCAGGGAGTCCTGATTTTGGTGAATAGCCATGAACTGCCGTGAAGGCTGTGGTGCTTGCTGCATCGCCCCGTCCATCACGTCTGCGATGCCGCGCATGCCCAATGGCAAGCCGGCTGGTGAGCGCTGCCTGCACCTGACGGCTGCCAACCTGTGCGACCTGTTCGGCAAGCCCGAGCGGCCGGCGGTATGTGGCGGCTTCAAGGCAGATGTCGAGGTGTGCGGCAGTGACCGTGATGAGGCAATCAGGATTCTTGGCTGGTGGGAGCAGATGACGGCGGCGTGACAGGCTGGATCTTCGACAACAAGGATAAACATGATGAGATCGTTCAAGCGAATTGCACTGCTGTGTGGCGTGGGTGTTCTGCTGTCGCCTGCGGCCTGGGCCGAAAACTGGCAGGTGGCCAAGGACGAGGAGGGCATCAAGGTATCCCTCAGTGAAGTGGCCGGGTCCAAGTACAAGGCTTATCAGGGCGTCACCGTAATCAAGGCGCCGCTGGCCAAGGTGCAGGCGTTGCAGGAAGACGTGGCCGGGGCCTGCGCATGGATTCATGAGTGCAAGTCGCAGAAGCTGCTCAAGCACGAAGGTGATCAGAGCTGGACCTACACCCAGTTCAATACCCCTTGGCCGGTAACGCCGCGAGATTCGATTCTGCACGTGACCACTGTCAAGGGAGCGGACGGCAGCCTGGTGCGTAACCTGAAGGAAGAGCCGACCTATCTGCCGGAAGAGAAGGGCTATGTGCGGGTGGCCAAGGTTGAGGGCTTCTGGAAGCTGGTACCCAAGGGCGACAGCACGGAAGTGACCTACCAGGTGCACACCGAGCCGGGGGGTAGCGTGCCGGCGATGGTGGCCAACAAGTTCGTGGTGGACGCGCCGTTCAATACCCTGAAAGGGCTGCGGGAGCGGGCTGAGAAAAACTGAGGTTTAACGCAAGGCCGCTCCCGCAAGGGTCGAACTGCGGCCACCAGGACCTGGAAGAAAAAAGGCTGCCCGAGGGCAGCCTTTTGCGTTCGGCTAGAAAAGCTTACTTGCGGTCTTTCAGTGCAGTGATATCGCGTTTTTGCTCGCCGGTGTACAGCTGGCGCGGACGGCCGATCTTGTACGGGCTGGAGAGCATTTCTTTCCAGTGCGAGATCCAGCCGACAGTACGTGCCAGGGCGAAGATCACGGTGAACATGCTGGTCGGAATGCCGATCGCCTTGAGGATGATCCCCGAGTAGAAGTCGACGTTCGGGTACAGCGAGCGCTCGATGAAGTACGGATCGGTCAGGGCGATCTCTTCGAGGCGCATGGCCAGTTCCAGCTGCGGGTCGTTCTTGATGCCCAGCTCGCGCAGGACTTCGTCGCAGGTCTGCTTCATGACGGTAGCACGCGGGTCGCGGTTCTTGTACACGCGGTGACCGAAGCCCATCAGCTTGAACGGGTCGTTCTTGTCCTTGGCCTTGGCGATGAAGGTGTCGATGTTCGAGACATCGCCGATTTCATCGAGCATGGTCAGTACGGCTTCGTTCGCACCGCCATGGGCCGGGCCCCACAGTGCGGCGATACCGGCGGCGATACAGGCGAACGGGTTGGCACCCGACGAGCCGGCCAGGCGAACGGTAGAGGTGGAGGCATTTTGCTCGTGGTCGGCATGGAGGATGAAGATCCGGTCCATTGCCTTGGCCAGCACCGGGCTGATCGGTTTGATCTCGCACGGGGTGTTGAACATCATGTGCAGGAAGTTTTCCGCGTACGACAGGTCGTTGCGCGGGTACATCATCGGCTGGCCCATGGAGTACTTGTAAACCATCGCGGCCAGGGTCGGCATCTTGGCGACCAGGCGCACCGCAGAAATTTCGCGGTGTTGCGGGTTATTGATGTCCAGGGAGTCGTGATAGAACGCCGACAGGGCGCCGACTACGCCACACATCACCGCCATCGGGTGAGCGTCGCGGCGGAAGCCGTTGAAGAAGGACTTCAGCTGCTCGTGAACCATGGTGTGGTTCTTGACGGTGCTGACGAACTGGGCCTTCTGCTCGGCATTCGGCAGTTCGCCGTTGAGCAGCAGGTAGCACGTTTCGAGGTAGTCGGACTGTTCGGCGAGTTGCTCGATCGGGTAGCCGCGGTGCAGCAGGATACCTTTGTCGCCGTCAATATAGGTGATCTTCGACTCGCACGAGGCGGTCGCCATGAAACCGGGGTCGAAGGTGAAGTGACCAGTGGCCCCTAACCCGCGGACGTCGATTACATCAGGACCAACGGTGCCGGTTAAAATGGGCAGCTCGACGGGGGCAGCGCCCTCGATGACCAACTGCGCTTTTTTGTCAGCCATGTGGCCTCCTATTAATGCTTGAAATCATCAGACAGACCCCCCACGCAGGGCCCGCACCACTATAGAGGGATAAATTCAGATGTCAATTTGCCTAAAGGCTTGTTGAATCAGGCATTCAAGCCTGATTTTTCCCGAAATTCTCGCCCATTTACGCCTTTTGTTCGTTAAAGGCAATGCGCTATTTGGGCTACCCCGTCACGTTGTCATAAGCAGCCTAACTGTCTATACTCGGCACCCGACCGCCAGGGGCTTGCAAGCCCGAACTGCTGGGGGTCGCCGTTCCCTGGGTGGTGGGTACCTGACCAGTACACTTACCAACAACTTTGCCCTGATTCGCTAGGGGCTCTTCAGTGTGAAAAAAGCCGTGAAAAGCCAACGACCTGTAAACCTAGACCTAAGGACCATCAAGCTCCCTGTCACTGCATACACGTCCATTCTGCACCGTATCTCCGGCGTCATCCTGTTCATCGGCCTTGCCATCATGCTTTATGCACTGGGCAAATCGTTGGGCTCCGAGGAAGGCTTCGGTGAGGTGAAGGCGTGTCTGACCAGCCCGCTGGCCAAATTCGTGACCTGGGGCCTGTTGTCCGCCCTGCTTTATCACCTCGTGGCAGGTGTACGCCACCTGATCATGGACATGGGCATCGGTGAGACGCTGGAAGGCGGCAAGCTGGGCTCGAAAATCGTGATTGTCATCTCCGTGGTGCTGATCGTTCTGGTGGGAGTTTGGGTATGGTAACCAATGTCACGAACCTGTCGCGTTCGGGCCTCTATGACTGGATGGCGCAACGCGTCTCCGCGGTCGTTCTCGCGGCTTACTTCCTCTTCCTGATCGGCTACGTGGTCGCCCACCCAGGCATCGACTACACCCAGTGGCATGGTCTGTTCTCCAACAACGCGATGCGGATCTTCAGTCTGCTGGCCCTCGTTGCCCTGGGCGCTCACGCCTGGGTCGGCATGTGGACCATTGCAACCGACTACCTGACGCCTATGTCGTTCGGCAAGTCGGCAACTGCGATTCGTTTCCTGTTCCAGGCGGTATGCGGCGTTGCGATGTTCGCTTACTTCGTCTGGGGTGTGCAGATTCTCTGGGGTATCTGATCCATGGCTAGCATTCCAACCATCTCATTCGACGCCATCATCATCGGTGGCGGCGGCGCCGGCATGCGTGCTGCGCTGCAACTGGCTCAAGGCGGCCACAAGACTGCCGTAGTCACCAAGGTCTTCCCGACCCGCTCGCACACTGTATCCGCCCAGGGCGGCATCACCTGCGCCATCGCTTCGGCTGACCCGAACGACGACTGGCGCTGGCACATGTACGATACCGTCAAAGGTTCCGACTACATCGGTGACCAGGACGCTATCGAATACATGTGTCAGGAAGGCCCGGCTGCGGTCTTCGAACTGGACCACATGGGCCTGCCGTTCTCGCGTACCGAAACCGGCCGTATCTACCAGCGTCCGTTCGGTGGCCAGTCCAAGGACTTCGGTAAAGGTGGCCAGGCCGCCCGTACTTGTGCCGCTTCCGACCGTACCGGTCACGCGCTGCTGCACACCCTGTACCAGGGCAACCTGAAAGCCGGTACCACCTTCCTCAACGAGTACTACGCCGTTGATCTGGTAAAGAACCAGGAAGGCGCTTTTGTCGGTGTGATCGCGATCTGCATCGAAACCGGCGAAACCATGTACATCAAGTCCAAGGCCACCGTTCTGGCCACTGGCGGTGCAGGCCGTATCTACGCCTCCACCACCAACGCCCTGATCAATACCGGTGACGGTATCGGTATGGCCCTGCGTGCCGGTGTACCGGTGCAGGACATCGAGATGTGGCAGTTCCACCCGACCGGCATCGCCGGCGCCGGTGTACTGGTCACCGAAGGCTGCCGCGGTGAGGGTGGCTACCTGATCAACGCCCACGGCGAGCGCTTCATGGAGCGTTACGCGCCGAACGCGAAAGACCTGGCCGGCCGCGACGTGGTTGCCCGTTCCATGGTCAAGGAAATCATCGCCGGCAACGGCGTGGGCCCGAACAAGGACCACGTACTGCTGAAGCTGGATCACCTGGGCGAGGAAGTGCTGCACAGCCGCCTGCCAGGTATCTGCGAGCTGTCCAAGACCTTCGCCCACGTCGACCCGGTCGTCGCGCCGGTGCCGGTCGTTCCGACCTGCCACTACATGATGGGTGGCGTTGCCACCAACATCCATGGCCAGGCCATCACCATGGACGAAGAAGGCAAGGATCACATCATCCCTGGCCTGTTCGCCGTAGGTGAAGTGGCGTGCGTATCGGTTCACGGTGCCAACCGCCTGGGCGGCAACTCGCTGCTTGACCTGGTGGTGTTCGGCCGTGCAGCCGGTCTGCACCTGGAGAAGGCGCTGAGCGATGGTATCGAGCACCTCGACGCCAGCGACACCGACATCGAAGTTGCCCTGAACCGCCTGAACAAGCTCAACGAGCGCTCCACTGGCGAAGACGTTGCCAGCCTCAAGCGCGAGCTGCAGAGCTGCATGCAGAACTACTTCGGTGTATTCCGTACTGGCGAATACATGCTGAAGGGTATCGAGCAGCTGGCCGGCCTGCGTGACCGCATCGCCAACGTCAAGATCAACGACAAGTCCCAGGCCTTCAACACCGCGCGTATCGAAGCGCTGGAGCTGCAGAACCTGCTGGAAGTCGCCGAAGCTACCGCCATCGCGGCCGAAGCCCGTAAAGAGTCCCGCGGCGCTCACGCCCGTGAAGACTTCGAAGACCGTGACGACGAAAACTGGCTGTGCCACACCCTGTACTACCCGGGTGAGAAGCGCGTTGCCAAGCGTGGCGTCAACTTTGCGCCGAAGACCGTACCGGCCTTCGAGCCAAAAATCCGGACTTACTAAGGGTGGCTGCTATGTTGAAAGTCGAAGTTTATCGTTACAACCCCGACACCGACTCGGCGCCCAAGATGGAGTCGTTCGACGTCGATACCGGTGGCAAGGACCTGATGGTTCTCGATGTATTGGCGCTGATCAAGGAAAAGGACGAGGGTTTCTCGTACCGTCGCTCCTGCCGTGAAGGCGTGTGCGGTTCCGATGGCATGAACATGAACGGCAAGAACGGCCTGGCCTGCATCACCCCGCTGTCGGGTGTGGTCAAAGGCAACAAGCTGGTTCTGCGCCCGCTGCCAGGCCTGCCGGTCATTCGTGACCTGGTGGTCGATATGAGCATCTTCTACAAGCAGTACGAGAAGGTGAAGCCATTCCTGCAGAACGACACGCCGGCCCCGGCCATCGAGCGCCTGCAGTCGCCTGAAGAGCGTGACAAGCTGGACGGTCTGTACGAGTGCATCCTGTGCGCTTGCTGCTCGACCTCCTGCCCGTCGTTCTGGTGGAACCCGGACAAGTTCCTGGGCCCCGCCGCACTGTTGCAGGCCTACCGCTTCCTGGCCGACAGCCGTGACACCAAGACTCAGGAGCGCCTGGCGTCCCTGGATGACCCGTTCAGCGTATTCCGCTGCCGCGGGATCATGAACTGCGTAAACGTTTGCCCGAAAGGTCTGAACCCGACCAAGGCAATCGGTCACGTACGTAACATGCTGCTGCAAAGCGGCACCTGATACAACCTGTTGTACCTGCAGTAAGCCGAGGTGCGGGTGTTGAGCCCGCACTGAGGTAAAACCCGAACAAGGGCCCACAAAGCCCGCGTTCATACCTATGAAGATATGAGACCAGCAGGGGCTTTCCGGGCTGGTACCCGGAAAATCAGCAGGATCCAAGTGGCGTGGTTCAGTCGCTTTATTCGGACTTTTCCAGGTTTGCTGTGGCTCTCGCCGATCAGTCCCCTAATCGAGGGTGACCAAGCATGCAAGAAAGCGTGATGCAGCGCATGTGGGATAGCGCCCACCTTTCAGGTGGTAACGCTGCATATGTGGAAGAGCTCTACGAACTCTACCTGCACGACCCTAACGCTGTGCCAGAAGAGTGGCGCACTTACTTCCAGAAGTTGCCAGCCGACGGCAGCACCGCTACTGATGTATCGCACTCGACAATCCGCGACCATTTCGTACTGCTGGCAAAGAACCAGCGCCGCGCCCAACCGGTATCCGCCGGGAGCGTGAGCAGTGAACACGAGAAGAAGCAGGTTGAAGTTCTGCGACTGATCCAGGCCTATCGTATGCGCGGCCATCAGGCTGCCAAGCTCGACCCGTTGGGGTTGTGGCAGCGCCCTGCGCCCGTAGACCTGTCGATCAATCACTACGGCTTGACCAATGCCGATCTTGATACGACCTTCCGTGCCGGCGACCTGTTCATCGGCAAAGAGGAGGCGAGCCTACGCGACATCTTCGATGCACTCCAGAAGACATATTGTCGCACCATTGGCGCCGAATTCACCCACATCGTCGATTCCGAGCAGCGCAGCTGGTTCCAGCAGCGCCTGGAAAGCGTACGCGGCCGTCCGGAGTTTTCCGCTGACGTGCAGGCGCACCTGCTGGAGCGCGTGACCGCCGGTGAGGGCCTGGAAAAGTACCTGGGTACCAAGTATCCGGGCACCAAGCGTTTCGGCCTTGAAGGTGGCGAGAGCCTGATCCCGATGCTGGATGAAATGATCCAGCGTTCCGGCTCGTACGGCACCAAGGAAGTCGTCATCGGCATGGCCCACCGTGGCCGCCTGAACGTGCTGGTGAACACCTTCGGCAAGAACCCGCGCGAGCTGTTCGACGAGTTCGAAGGCAAGAAGATGAACGAGCTGGGCTCCGGTGACGTGAAGTATCACCAGGGCTTCTCCTCGAACGTGATGACCACCGGTGGCGAAGTTCACCTGGCCATGGCGTTCAACCCGTCCCACCTGGAAATCGTTTCGCCTGTGGTCGAGGGTTCGGTGCGCGCCCGTCAGGACCGCCGCAACGATACCGCTGGCGACAAGGTGCTGCCGATCTCGATCCACGGCGACGCCGCATTCGCCGGCCAGGGCGTGGTCATGGAAACCTTCCAGATGTCGCAGACCCGCGGTTTCAAGACCGGCGGTACCGTGCACATCGTGATCAACAACCAGGTGGGTTTCACCATCAGCAACCCGCTGGACGCGCGCTCCACCGAGTACGCCACCGACGTTGCCAAGATGATCCAGGCGCCGATCCTGCACGTCAACGGCGATGACCCGGAAGCCGTGCTGTTCGTTACCCAGCTGGCCATCGACTACCGCATGCAGTTCAAGCGTGACGTGGTGATCGACCTGGTCTGCTACCGTCGTCGTGGCCACAACGAGGCTGACGAGCCGAACGGCACCCAGCCGCTGATGTACCAGCAGATCAGCAAGCAGCGCACTACCCGTGAGCTGTATGCCGAGGCGTTGATCCAGGCCGGTCGTATCGACGCCGAGCGTGCTCAGGCCAAGGTCGACGAGTACCGCAACGCGCTGGACAATGGCCTGCACGTGGTAAAAAGCCTGGTCAAGGAGCCGAACCGCGAGCTGTTCGTCGACTGGCGTCCGTACCTGGGTCACGCCTGGACCGCGCGTCACGACACCCGTTTCGACCTCAAGACCCTGCAGGACCTGTCGGCCAAGCTGCTCGAGCTGCCAGAAGGTTTCGTGGTCCAGCGTCAGGTGTCGAAGATCTACGAAGACCGTCAGAAGATGCAGGCCGGCGGCTTGCCGATCAACTGGGGTTATGCAGAGACCATGGCCTACGCCACCCTGCAGTTCGAAGGTCACCCGATCCGCATGACCGGCCAGGACATCGGCCGTGGCACCTTCTCGCACCGTCACGCGGTGCTGCACAACCAGAAGGACGCCAGCACCTACATTCCGCTGCAGAACCTGTTCCCGGGCCAGCCACGTTTCGACCTGTACGATTCGTTCCTGTCCGAGGAAGCGGTACTGGCCTTCGAATACGGCTACTCCACCACCACGCCAAACGCGCTGGTGATCTGGGAAGCCCAGTTCGGCGACTTCGCCAACGGTGCGCAAGTGGTGATCGACCAGTTCATCACCAGCGGTGAGCACAAGTGGGGCCGCCTGTGCGGTCTGACCATGCTGCTGCCACACGGTTACGAAGGGCAGGGCCCGGAGCACTCCTCCGCGCGTCTGGAGCGTTACCTGCAACTGTGCGCCGAGCACAACATCCAGGTCTGCGTACCCACTACCCCGGCACAGATCTACCACCTGCTGCGTCGCCAGGTCATCCGCCCGCTGCGCAAGCCGCTGGTGGTCCTGACGCCGAAGTCGCTGCTGCGCCACAAACTGGCCGTTTCGACGCTGGAAGACCTGGCAGAAGGCTCGTTCCAGACCGTGATCCCGGAAATCGACGCAATCGATCCGGCCAAGGTCGAGCGCCTGGTGCTGTGCAGCGGCAAGGTCTACTACGACCTGCTGGAAAAACGCCGTGCCGAAGGCCGCGAAGACATCGCCATCCTGCGTCTCGAGCAGCTGTACCCGTTCCCGGAGGACGACCTGGTCGAAATCCTGGCCCAATACAGCAACCTCAAGCACGCCGTATGGTGCCAGGAAGAGCCGATGAACCAGGGCGCCTGGTACAGCAGTCAGCACCACATGCGCCGTATCCTGGGCCGCCACAACAAGGCTCTGACCCTGGAATATGCCGGTCGCGACGCTTCTGCCGCACCCGCCTGTGGTTACGCTTCGAAGCACGCCGAACAGCAGGAAAAACTGCTGCAAGACGCCTTCACTGTCTAACGCCTTCGCGCACCTGAAACCGAATTTAAGGAAACACAGATAATGGCTATCGAGATCAAAGCCCCAACCTTCCCGGAATCGGTTGCCGATGGCACCGTTGCCACCTGGCACAAGAAGCCGGGCGAAGCCGTCAAGCGTGACGAGCTGATCGTCGACATCGAGACCGACAAGGTTGTCCTGGAAGTACTGGCGACTGCCGATGGCGTGCTGGGCGACATCGTCAAGGGTGAGGGCGACACTGTCCTGTCCGACGAATTGCTGGGTTCGATCGTTGAAGGCGGTGCTGCCGCTGCTCCTGCCGCAGCAGCCGCGCCTGCTGCAGCTCCGGCTGCTGCCGCTGACGCTGGCGAGGATGACCCGGTTGCTGCACCGGCCGCGCGTAAGCTGGCTGAAGAAAACGGCATCGACCTGGCCTCTGTTGCCGGTACCGGTAAAGGCGGTCGTATCACCAAGGAAGACGTGGTTGCTGCTGTTGCCAACAAGAAGTCGGCCCCTGCCGCTGCCCCGGCTGCCAAGCCTGCTGCTGCCGCTGCTGCCCCGGTTGTCGTCGCTGCTGGCGACCGCACCGAGAAGCGCGTGCCGATGACCCGTCTGCGTGCCAAGATCGCCGAGCGTCTGGTCGAAGCCCAGTCCAACATGGCGATGCTGACCACCTTCAACGAAGTGGACATGACCGAAGTCATGGCCCTGCGTTCGAAGTACAAGGACCTGTTCGAGAAGACCCACAACGGCGTGCGCCTGGGCTTCATGTCGTTCTTCGTCAAGGCAGCTACCGAAGCGCTGAAACGCTTCCCGGCTGTCAACGCCTCGATCGACGGCAACGACATCGTCTACCACGGCTTCGCCGACGTCGGGGTTGCCGTGTCCAGCGACCGTGGCCTGGTGGTACCGGTGCTGCGTAACGCCGAGTCGATGAGCCTGGCTGAAATCGAGAACGGCATCGCCACCTTCGGCAAGAAGGCCCGTGACGGCAAACTGTCCATCGAAGAGATGACCGGTGGCACCTTCACCATCACCAACGGTGGTACCTTCGGTTCGATGATGTCGACCCCGATCGTCAACCCGCCGCAGGCCGCCATCCTGGGCATGCACAACATTATCCAGCGCCCGATGGCCATCAATGGCCAGGTCGTGATTCGCCCGATGATGTACCTGGCGCTGTCGTACGATCACCGCCTGATCGACGGCAAGGAAGCGGTAACCTTCCTGGTCACTATCAAGAACCTGCTGGAAGATCCGTCCCGCCTGCTGCTGGACATCTAATCGCGCAGCTGTAAGCTGCAAGCCGCAAGCTTCAAGCCGAAGCCTGCTGGTCTTGCGGCTTGCGGCTTGCCGCTTGAAGCTAAAAAGGAATCTTTTATGACCCAGAAATTCGACGTAGTGGTGATTGGTGCAGGTCCTGGCGGCTATGTAGCTGCCATCAAGGCTGCCCAACTTGGTCTGAAGACTGCCTGTATCGAGAAATACACCGACGCCGAGGGCAAACTGGCCCTGGGCGGCACCTGCCTGAACGTAGGTTGCATTCCGTCCAAGGCGCTGCTGGACAGCTCCTGGAAGTACAAGGAAGCCAAAGAGAGCTTCAACGTCCACGGTATCTCCACTGGCGAAGTGAAGATGGACGTCGCCGCGATGGTTGGCCGCAAGGCTGGCATCGTCAAGAACCTGACCGGTGGCGTTGCCACCCTGTTCAAGGCCAACGGCGTTACTTCGATCCAGGGCCACGGCAAGCTGCTGGCTGGCAAGAAAGTCGAAGTCACCAAGGCTGACGGCACCACCGAAGTCATCGAAGCCGAGAACGTCATCCTGGCTTCCGGCTCGCGCCCGATCGACATTCCGCCGGCTCCGGTTGACCAGAACGTCATCGTCGACTCCACCGGCGCCCTGGAATTCCAGACCGTACCGAAGCGCCTGGGCGTTATCGGTGCCGGCGTGATCGGCCTGGAGCTGGGCTCGGTATGGGCTCGCCTGGGTGCTGAAGTCACCGTGCTGGAAGCCCTGGACACCTTCCTGATGGCTGCTGACACTGCCGTGTCGAAAGAAGCCCAGAAGACCCTGACCAAGCAAGGCCTGGACATCAAGCTGGGCGCTCGCGTCACCGGCTCGAAAGTCAATGGCAACGAAGTTGAAGTGACCTACACCAACGCCGAAGGCGAGCAGAAGATCACCTTCGACAAGCTGATCGTTGCGGTCGGCCGTCGCCCTGTAACCACCGACCTGCTGGCTTCCGACAGCGGCGTGACCATCGACGAGCGCGGCTACATCTTCGTCGACGATCATTGCGCCACCAGCGTGCCGGGCGTGTTCGCCATCGGTGACGTGGTGCGCGGCATGATGCTGGCCCACAAGGCTTCGGAAGAGGGCATCATGGTCGTCGAGCGCATCAAGGGCCACAAGGCCCAGATGAACTACGACCTGATCCCGTCGGTTATCTACACCCACCCGGAAATTGCATGGGTCGGCAAGACCGAACAGTCCTTGAAGGCCGAGGGTGTTGAGGTTAACGTAGGCACCTTCCCGTTCGCGGCCAGCGGCCGTGCGATGGCCGCCAACGATACCGGTGGTTTCGTCAAGGTCATCGCCGATGCCAAGACCGACCGCGTGCTGGGTGTACACGTGATTGGCCCGTCGGCTGCCGAACTGGTGCAGCAGGGTGCAATCGCAATGGAATTCGGCACCAGTGCCGAGGATCTGGGCATGATGGTCTTCAGCCATCCAACCCTGTCCGAAGCGTTGCATGAAGCAGCGCTGGCGGTGAATGGCGGCGCCATTCACGTGGCCAACCGTAAGAAGCGTTAATTATAAGAAACCACGGCGGGCAGCCCGTCGTGAGTCTTGCGTGCATGACTCACCGCGGAACGTCCGCCGGACCGGATCACACGGGAAAACCCGGGGTCAACGGTCACAGGTGGTGCGGCGCCAGTAATGGCGCAGCGCCGAAGCGCAGTACCTAACGAAGACGGTAAAAAGCATGAATCTTCACGAGTATCAGGGTAAGCAGCTGTTCGCTGAATACGGCCTGCCAGTTTCCAAGGGTTTCGCAGTCGATACCCCTGAAGCTGCAGCAGAAGCTTGCGACAAGATCGGCGGTTCCGAGTGGGTTGTAAAAGCCCAGGTTCACGCAGGTGGTCGCGGTAAAGCGGGCGGCGTCAAGCTGGTTCGCAGCAAAGAAGACGCCAAGGCGTTCGCTGCGCAATGGTTGGGCAAGCGCCTGGTAACCTACCAGACCGACGCCAACGGTCAGCCAGTGACCAAGATCCTGGTCGAATCCTGCACTGACATCGCCAAAGAGCTGTACCTGGGCGCTGTAGTCGATCGCTCGAGCCGCCGTATCGTGTTCATGGCCTCCACCGAAGGTGGCGTGGACATCGAGAAAGTCGCTCACGAAACTCCTGAGAAGATCATCAAGGCTACTATCGATCCACTGGTCGGCGCTCAGCCGTTCCAGGGTCGTGAACTGGCATTCCAGCTGGGTCTGGAAGGCAAGCAAGTTGCACAGTTCGCCAAGATTTTCGTAGGCCTGGCCAAGCTGTTCAAAGAACACGACCTGGCCCTGCTGGAAGTCAACCCGCTGGTCATCAAGGCCGACGGCGACCTGCACTGCCTGGACGCGAAGATCAACATCGACGCGAACGCCATGTACCGTCAGCCTAAGCTGAAAACCTTCCACGACCCGTCGCAGGACGATCCTCGTGAAGCCCACGCTGCCAGCTTCGAGCTGAACTACGTGGCCCTGGAAGGCAACATCGGCTGCATGGTCAACGGTGCCGGCCTGGCCATGGGTACCATGGACATCGTCAACCTGCATGGCGGCAAGCCAGCCAACTTCCTCGACGTTGGCGGCGGTGCTACCAAAGAGCGCGTTACCGAAGCCTTCAAGATCATTCTGTCCGACAGCAATGTCGCGGCCGTTCTGGTCAACATCTTCGGCGGCATCGTTCGCTGCGACATGATTGCCGAAGGCATCATCGGCGCGGTGAAAGAAGTCGGCGTTAAAGTTCCGGTTGTAGTTCGCCTCGAAGGCAACAACGCCGAACTGGGCGCTAAAGTACTGGCAGAAAGCGGTTTGAACATCATTGCGGCAACCAGCCTGACCGACGCTGCTCAACAAGTTGTCAAAGCTGCGGAGGGCAAGTAATGAGCGTCCTGATCAATAAAGACACCAAAGTCATCTGCCAGGGCTTCACCGGCTCGCAGGGTACTTTCCACTCCGAACAAGCCATCGCCTACGGCACCAAGATGGTCGGCGGCGTAACCCCAGGCAAGGGTGGCACCACCCACCTGGGTCTGCCGGTGTTCAACACCGTCAAGGAAGCCGTGGAAGCTACCGGCGCTGACGCTTCGGTCATCTACGTACCGGCTCCGTTCTGCAAAGACTCGATCCTGGAAGCGGCCTTCGGCGGCATCAAGCTGATCGTCTGCATCACCGAAGGCATTCCTACCCTGGACATGCTCGATGCCAAGGTCAAGTGCGACGAGCTGGGCGTGACCCTGATCGGTCCTAACTGCCCAGGTGTGATCACCCCGGGCGAGTGCAAGATCGGCATCATGCCAGGCCACATTCACCTGCCAGGCAAGGTCGGTATCGTTTCGCGTTCCGGCACCCTGACCTACGAAGCTGTGAAGCAGACCACCGACGCCGGCTTCGGCCAGTCGACCTGCGTCGGCATCGGCGGTGACCCGATCCCGGGTTCCAACTTCATCGACATCCTGAAGCTGTTCCAGGAAGACCCGAAGACCGAAGCGATCGTCATGATCGGTGAGATCGGCGGTTCGGCTGAAGAAGAAGCTGCGGCCTACATCAAGGCCCACGTGACCAAGCCAGTCGTTTCCTACATCGCCGGTGTTACTGCACCTGCGGGCAAGCGCATGGGCCACGCTGGCGCCATTATCTCCGGCGGCAAGGGCACTGCGGACGAGAAGTTCGCCGCCCTGCAGGACGCTGGTGTGAAGACCGTGCGTTCGCTGGCTGACATCGGCAAGGCCCTGGCCGAGCTGACTGGCTGGGAAGCCAAGAAGTAATACTGCTACACCCCCCACGCGCACAGAGGCCACCTTCGGGTGGCCTTTGTCGTTAATGCGCCTGGGTTTCCCGTTTGGGGCGCTTCGCAGGCTAAAAAGATTTTTCGATGGGTTTGATAGGATTTTTCACACAGACCAATGTTTCAATCCGAGGATAATTCCTACTGTCCTCGGTCGCACAGACGACAAACATGTACGCACATCGGACAAGCAGCACTGTGCCAGTGCGTTTGACTGACAAAACAGTTACATTACGCGTTCACTCTGTGCCCGTACCCCAAAAGGGAACGACACGCTAAACGGGTCTGGCCTATCAAGCCGGGCAGCATTTCCCCTCATCCAAAGGGAAATCCCCTCTCGAATCCCGATTTCAGCAGTGTGGTACTACCTTAAATGAAAGTTCTCAAAGGCCAGGATATCCTGGCGCTTGGCTTTATGACGTTTGCGCTTTTCGTTGGCGCGGGCAATATCATCTTCCCGCCTATCGTCGGTCTGCAGTCTGGCCCGCACGTATGGATGGCAGCACTGGGCTTCCTGGTGACCGCCGTGGGCCTGCCGGTCATTACCGTGGTCGCTCTGGCCAAGGTCGGTGGCGGCATGGATGCACTTAGCAGCCCGATCGGCAAGTTCTTCGGCGGCCTGCTGGCGGCGGTGTGTTACCTGTCGGTCGGCCCGCTGTTCGCCACCCCGCGTACGGCGACCGTGTCGTTCGAAGTGGGCGTTGCACCGCTGACCGGTGAAAGCCCGCTGGCACTGTTCATCTACAGCCTCGTGTACTTCGTCGTGGTGCTGGCCGTGTCCATGTACCCGGGCAAGCTGCTCGACACCGTCGGCCGCTTCCTGGCACCGCTGAAGATCATCGCCCTGGCCGTGCTGGGGATTGCTGCCTTCGCGCTGCCAGCGGGCACCATTGGTGAGGCACAGCCGGCCTATGCCGCTGCCGCGTTCTCCAAGGGCTTCTCCGATGGCTACCTGACCATGGATACCCTGGGTGCCCTGGTGTTCGGTATTGTCATCGTCAACGCCATCCGCTCGCGCGGCGTCGAGTCGCCGAAGCTGATCACCCGCTATGCCATCATCGCCGGCCTGATCGCGGGTGTCGGCCTGGCCCTGGTGTACATCAGCCTGTTCCGTCTGGGTGCCGGCAGCCACGACATCGCGGCTGACGCCACCAACGGTGCGGCGGTACTGCATGCCTACGTGCAGCACACCTTTGGTTCGCTGGGCAGCGGCTTCCTCGCTGTACTCATCGCGCTGGCTTGCCTGGTGACGGCAGTTGGCCTGACCTGCGCCTGTGCCGAGTACTTCAGCCAGGTTCTGCCGCTGTCTTACCGTGCGCTGGTGGTGATCCTTGCGGGCTTCTCGCTGCTGATCTCCAACCTGGGCCTGACCAAGCTGATCATGTTCTCGATCCCGGTGCTCACCGCCATCTACCCACCCTGCATCGTGGTGGTCGGCCTGAGCTTCGTGAAAGACTTGTGGAACTCGCCGACCCGCATCCTCGCACCGGTGATGCTGGTTTCGTTGCTGTTCGGCATGGTCGATGCAATCAAGGGCAGCAGCATCGCCCACGTGCTGCCGGACTTCATGGCGCACTTACCGTTGAGCGACCAAGGCCTTGCCTGGCTGGTGCCTTCGGTGGTGACCCTGGTTGGCGCCGTGGCCTGCGACCGCATGCTCGGCAAGCCACGCGAGGCGTTGGCCTGATGGTTGAAGCCTGAGGGCGGCACCGGCCACAAGCCGAAGGGTGCTCGCCAGAGGTCTAGACTCGAAAGCCCCGTATCCGGAAGGATGCGGGGCTTTTTTGTGCGGTCCCTTTGCCCGGTGCGGTCTTTGTGGGAGCCACGCCTATTTCTCTGCACAGCTGTGTCTTTTGCCGCTTGCCAGCGTCGAAACCTGGTCCCTATCCTCTAGGCCTCTGGCGCTTTCGGGAACCCTGCATGAACTTCATCCAAAGCAACTTCAATAACCTGCTGGCCATCGCATGGTTTGCCCTGTGCTGGGGTGGTTATACCCGCTATGCCATCTGGAAGGGCCGCGACACTGCGTGCCTGGCCAGCGTGTTGCACCTTTACCGTGAAGACTGGATGCGCCGCATGCTGCTGCGCGACAACCGCATTGCTGATGCCAGCGTGATCGGCAACCTTGAACGCAACGCGTCGTTCTTTGCCTCCAGCACCCTGATCATCCTTGCTGGCATTCTTACCGTGCTCGGTGCCTCCGACCGTGCGCTCTCGCTGCTGGCAGACCTGCCGCTGGTGCAACAGACCTCCCAGGGCATGTCGGAGATCAAGCTGCTGTGCCTGGCCACGGTCTTCGTCTACGCTTTTTTCACGTTCAGCTGGTGCATGCGCCAGTACAACTTTGCCGCGGTGCTGGTGGGTTCGGCGCCTATGATCGGGGAACGGCTGGTCAATGAGCTGGAGCGCAAGGCGTTCGCGTCGCGGGCGGCACGGGTATTGTCGCTTGCCGCCAACCAGTTCAACCTGGGCTTGCGTTCCTATTACTTCGGCATGGCCATGTTGAGCTGGTTTATCAGCCCGTGGTTGTTCATGGCGATGAGTGTGGGTGTCGTGTTTATTCTGTACCGTCGTGAGTTCCACTCGGATGTGCTGGATGTGATGGTGTTCACACCCACCGAAAGTGTACCGGCAGAGCCTGTCAAGGAAAGCCCCGTGGTCGGCAACTGAAACGTTTAATCGAAAACTTTCAGGCACAAAAAAACCCGACAATGTCGGGTTTTTTTGTTTTAAACAATTACTGTTTGGCAGGTTCAGCCGGAGTAGCTGGCGCGGCTTGCGGAGCCGGAGTAGCCGGTGCGGCTTCTTCGGCAGCCTTCTGCTCGGCTTCGGCCTGATCTTTGGCGGCTTCGGCGTTTTCCTTGGCAGCGTCGTTCATTTTATCCTGAGCTTCGCCCATTTTTTCCTGGGCTTGCTCGGCGTGTTCCTGTGCGTCTTGGGCTTTGTCTTCGCTCGCTTTATCGCAAGCGGCCAGGCCCATGGCAGCAGCCAGCATCAGAGCAAAAGCAAAAGGTTTACGCATGGGTGTGTTTCTCCTTGGTGGAATAAGTGACTTGTTCCTTCGAGTGCAACTATGCGGAATAAGTTCCACGCAGATTACAGATATATAACGCCGTGTTCTACATGGACTTTTTAACGAACTCATGCCGCCGCGTGGCGGCGGGCGGGAACAGCCTATGAGCGATTCAACCTTGATGGCAATGGCCGAGCGGTTTCTCTCGGCGTTAAAACATTGCCAGCTGTTGCAGATGCGTGTGGCGCAGGCTGATGGCGATGGCATGACCTTGGTCCTGCCCTGGTCAGCAGCCATCGTCGGCAACCCCCAGACCGGCGCCGTGCATGGCGGTGCGCTGACTACGCTGATGGACACCACTTGTGGCATGGCCACGCTGTGCGTGCTGCCCCGCTTCGAAGTGTGCCCCACGCTGGACCTGCGCATCGACTACATGCACCCGGCCGAAGCTGGCAAGGACATCTACGGTCACGCCCAATGCTACCGGGTTACCCGCGACGTGATCTTCACCCGGGGCACAGCCTATCAGGACAACCCCGACCAGCCCATCTGCCAGGTGGTGGGGACGTTCATGCGCCTGGGGCAGGAGATCAAGGGCGGTATCCGTTTCGGCAATGGCCTGAAGGAGGGCGGCGCATGATTCCGCATGCGGTTCGCCAGCAACTCAACGCTGCCCACGCGGTCGGTGATTACCGGCCATTGCTGGCGCTGATTCCCTACGCAGGGCTTATCGGCATCGAATGCGAGCGCCAGGGCGATGACCTTCTGTTCCGCCTGCCGGCGAGTGCGGACAACATCGGCAACCCGTTGCTGCCCGCTATCCATGGTGGCGTGATAGCGGGGTTCATGGAGTTGTCCGCCGCGCTGTACCTGCTGATCTACAGCGAAAGCGCGAGTATTCCGAAGATCATCGATTTTTCCATCGACTACCTGCGCGCCGGGCATTTTCGCGATACCTATGCCCAGTGCCAGCTGTGGCGCCAGGGCCGCCGGGTGACCAACGTTGCCATTACCGCCTGGCAAGGCGACAGGCAGGCACCCATTGCCACCGCCCGTGCGCATTTCAAGATCGAGCCGGAAAAGCCCTTGAAATCATCCGCTCAGCCCCCATCTGAATGACATCCGCCATTAACGCAGGCCAAATCGCTTGCCAGGCGCCACTGCCATCAGATCGGAGTTTCGAAGACCATGACTGTGGAAACACAAAAGGAAACGTTGGGCTTCCAGACCGAGGTAAAGCAACTGCTGCACCTCATGATTCATTCGCTGTACTCGAACAAGGAAATCTTCCTGCGGGAACTGATTTCCAACGCTTCCGATGCCGTGGACAAACTGCGCTTCGAAGCCCTGGCCAAGCCAGAGTTGCTTGAGGGTGGCGATGAACTGAAAATTCGCCTGAGCTTCGACAAGGACGCCGGTACCGTGACCCTCGAGGACAACGGCATCGGCATGAGCCGCGAAGACGTCATCGCCCACCTGGGCACCATCGCCAAGTCTGGCACCGCCGACTTCATGAAGAACCTCACCGGTGACCAGAAAAAGGACTCGCACCTGATCGGTCAGTTCGGTGTGGGCTTCTACTCCGCGTTCATCGTGGCCGACAAGGTCGACGTTTACAGCCGTCGCGCCGGGCAGCCTGCTGCCGAGGGCGTGCACTGGTCGTCGAAAGGCGAGGGCGAGTTCGAGGTCGCCACCATCGACAAGCCACAGCGCGGTACCCGCATCGTCCTGCACCTGAAGCAGGAAGAGAAAGAGTTCGCCGATGGCTGGCGCCTGCGCAATGTGGTCAAGAAATACTCCGACCACATCGCCCTGCCTATCCAGCTGCCGAAGGAGCAGGCTGCCGCCGAAGGCGAAGAGCAGCCGGCCGAAGAGTGGGAAACCGTCAACCGCGCCAGTGCCCTGTGGACCCGTCCGCGTACCGAGATCAAGGACGAGGAATACCAGGAGTTCTACAAGCACATTGGCCATGACTTTGAAAACCCGCTGACCTGGAGCCACAACAAGGTCGAAGGCAAGCTCGAGTACAACTCGCTGCTGTATGTGCCGGCCCGCGCACCGTTCGACCTGTATCAGCGCGAAGCGTCGCGCGGCTTGAAGCTGTACGTGCAGCGCGTGTTCATCATGGAGCAGGCCGAATCGTTCTTGCCGCTGTACCTGCGCTTCATCAAAGGTGTGGTCGACTCCAACGACCTGTCGCTGAACGTGTCTCGGGAAATCCTGCAGAAAGACCCGATCATCGAGTCGATGAAGACCGCGCTGACCAAGCGCGTGCTGGACATGCTGGAGAAGCTCGCGAAAAACGAACCCGAGCAGTACAAGGGCTTCTGGAAGAACTTCGGCCAGGTGCTGAAGGAAGGCCCGGCCGAAGATTTCGCCAACAAGGAGAAGATCGCCGGCCTGTTGCGCTTTGCTTCCACCCACGACGACAGCGGCGAGCAGAGCGTTGCCCTGGCCGACTACCTGGCCCGTGCCAAAGAGGGCCAGGACAAGATCTACTACCTCACCGGCGAGTCGTACGCGCAGGTCAAGAACAGCCCGCACCTGGAAGTCTTCCGCAAGAAAGGCATCGAAGTGCTGCTGCTGACCGACCGTATCGATGAGTGGCTGATGAGCTACCTCAACGAGTTCGACGGCAAGGCTTTCGTCGACGTCGCCCGTGGCGACCTGGACCTGGGCAACCTGGATTCGGAAGAGGACAAGAAAGCCCAGGAAGCAGTCGCCAAGGACAAGGAAGGCCTGGTCGAGCGCCTGAAAGGCGCGCTGGGTGACAGTGTTGCCGAAGTGCGCGTGTCGCACCGCCTGACCGACTCGCCGGCGATCCTGGCGATTGGCGAGCAGGACCTGGGCTTGCAAATGCGCCAGATTCTGGAGGCCAGTGGGCAGAAGGTACCGGAGTCCAAGCCGATCTTCGAGTTCAACCCGAGCCACCCGCTGATCGAGAAGCTGGACAACGAACAGAGCGAAGACCGCTTCGCCGAGCTCTCGCATATTCTGTTCGATCAGGCGGCCCTGGCGGCCGGTGACAGCTTGAAGGACCCGGCGGCCTACGTTCGTCGCCTGAACAAGCTGTTGGTCGAGCTGTCTGCTTGAGTTGATGCAAAGGAAAGCCCGCTTCGGCGGGCTTTTTTCATGGCGCGCTTTTTATAGAAAGTGCCTAAGGAGTGCTTGATGAGCAAGGTAATCGTCGAATCGCTGGTTTATCACCTGTCCGGCAAGGCTTACGAAAGCCGGCTGGTCTTTGAGCCAGGTGCGCTGGGCCGCCCAGGCCTGGTGATGGCGCCGAACTGGATGGGTATTGGCGAAGGTGCCGAACGCATCGCCAAGGAAGTGGCCGAGAAGGGTTATGTGGTGCTGATTGCCGACCTGTACGGCCAATCTGTACGCCCGTCCAATGCCGACGAGGCCGGTGCGGCGATGATGCCGTTGAAGAACGACCGTGGCGAGCTGCGCAAGCGTATGCAAGAAGCCCTGGCGCAACTGCTGGGGCAGTCGAAGGCGCTGCTGGAGCCTGGCAAAGTTGCCACGTTCGGCTTCTGCTTCGGTGGCTGCTGTGCCCTGGAACTGGCCCGTTCTGGCGCCGACCTGCGTGCGGCGGTGTCGTTCCACGGCACGCTGGACACGCCGAACCCTGAAGATGCCAAGCACATCAAGGGATCGGTGCTGGTGTTGCATGGCGCCTCCGACCCGTTGGTGCCGAAAGAGCAGTTGCCAGCATTCGAGGACGAGATGAACGCGGCCAAGGTCGACTGGCAGTTGCTGAGCTATGGCGGGGCGGTGCACTCGTTTACCGACCCGAATGCCAACGTACCAGGCAAGATGCAGTATGACCGCCGCACTTCCGAGCGGGCGTT
>NZ_JBNRIK010000024.1:47109-66978 GCF_053557975.1 Pseudomonas sp. XP2 | reverse complement strand
CCGGCGATGGGCTGCAGAGCAGCCCCAGATTTACCGGGGCAACTCGATCCTTGAGGTTTCCCCCGGCACCACCGGCCAATCCCCCGCAGCCCACCGCGCCCTGGCTTGTTCGATCAGTTCCGGGTCACTGGCCACGAAATTCCAGTTCATCCGCCGCGGCCCATCCAGTGGTGCCCCGCCAATCAGCACCAGCTGGCACTCCCCCTCTGCATACAGCGTCATGTCCTCGCCCTCTGGCAGCACCACCAGGCTGCAAGGCTCCACGTCCTCATCGTTCAGCAACAGCTCGCCATCCAGCAGGTAAAGCGCCCGCTGGACGTGCTCACTCGGTATCAGCAGCGTCGTCGCTGGTTGCATCTGGACATGCGCATAAAGAGTGGGGGAGAGCACCGGCACCGGTGACGCCAGGCAGAACCCGGTGCCGGCAATCATGCAAATGCGCACCCCCAGGTTGTCACTCACCGGCAGGCTCGCCGCCGGGTAGTGGCTGTAGCTCGCCGGGCCTTGCTCGTGCTCCTGTGGCGAGGCTAGCCACACTTGCAAGCCGTGCAGGCACGAGCCATGGGCCAGGGCATCTGCGGGTGTGCGCTCGACATGGGCCACGCCGCTGCCAGCCGTCATCCAGCTGACATCGCCGGGGAGTACCCGCTGCTCCGAGCCGAGGCTGTCCTTGTGCAGGATCGCTCCCTCGAACAGGTAGGTCAGGGTCGACAGGCCGATGTGCGGGTGCTGGCGGATGTCCATGCCATGCCCTGGGGCATAGTCGGTTTCGAGCATGTGGTCGAAAAACACGAATGGGCCGACGCTACGGCACTGGGCTGCCGGCAGCGGGCGCAGGATCGGCTGGCCCTCGACCGATTCGGCACGTGGGCGGATGATCAGGGGGCTGCTCATGCGGTGGGCTCCAGGCGCGGTGGAAATGCCTCAAGCATAGCGGTTTGCCCGCTGTGGCTGAACCGTCTGGATCGCCGGCGGGTCTACTGTTTTCATCACCGGAGAAGGAAGCTGCCCATGATTGCCCGAGCGCTGGCCTGCGTGTTGTTGTCTGGCAGTTTGTGCCACGCGGCACTGGCGCGCGACTACCGCTACAGCGATGCTCACCTGCACTACGTCGACTTCTTCCAGGAAAGCGAAGGCATGCCGGCGTTGCTTAAGGCGATGGATGCTGCGGGCGTCGAGCAGTCGATGATTTCCGGCATCCCGGTGGCCAAGAAATGGCATGAAGACGAGCCCAAGCGCCCGCGCTATTACGCGGGTGACGACGCCGATGCCTACTGGTACAGCGCCACCGACACTTACGTGGCCGCAGCCCTGCAGCAGTTGCCGGTCGAGCAGCGCAAGCGCTTTCATCCGTTCCTGACCGGTTTCAACCCGGTGGACAAGAATGCTGTCAGCCATATTGAGCGCATGCTCGATCTTTACCCAGGGCTGTGGCAGGGCATTGGCGAGGTCTTCACCCGCCACGATGACCTCACGGCGCTGACCAGTGGGGACACGCCACGGGCCAACAACGAAGCCATGACGCGTATCTACCACCTGGCGGCGGAGCGTGACCTGCCGGTGCTCCTGCATTCCAACATCACCTCCAAGCGCGAGCGCAATCCACTGTACCTGGCGGAAATCGAAGAGCCGCTGCGCAATCACCCGCATACGCGCTTTATCTGGGCGCACGCCGGCAGCAGCATGGAGATCCACCGGCACCAGACACAGATGGACTTTTTACTGCCGGTGCTGACGCGGTTGCTGGAGGATTACCCGAACCTCTATGTCGACCTGTCGTGGAGTGTGTTGCAGCCTTACCTGCTGGACGACAAGGGTGTGCCGCGCAAGGAATGGCTGGCGTTGGTCGAGCGGTTCCCGGAGCGGTTCATGCTGGGGTCGGATGTGGTGGGGCGGTTTGGCAGCCTGGGGGAGCAGATGCACGGGTTCAGGCCGTTTCTGGATGCTTTGCCTGAGCATGTAGCGAACAAAGTAGCCCGCGATAACTTTCTGGCTGTGCTGCCCAGGCAAAAATAGGGGTTGCCCGTACGGGCTACACATGAAAACGCCCCGAACCAGTCGGGGCGTTTTCGATTACCGCATCAGCGTCTTACTTGCCTTCCCAGCGCTTGAGCACCAGGGTGGCGTTGGTGCCGCCGAAGCCGAAGCTGTTGCTCATGACCGTGTCGATCTTGGCGTTTTCTTCGGTTTTGCGCAGGATCGGCAGGTCAGCGACCTCCGGGTCCAGCTCGTCGATGTTGGCAGAGCCGGCGATGAAGTTGTTTTCCATCATCAGCAGGCAGTAGATCGCCTCGTGCACGCCAGCAGCGCCCAGCGAGTGACCCGACAGGCTCTTGGTCGAGCTGATCTTCGGTGCCTTGTCGCCGAATACTGCGCGAACGCCCTTGATCTCGGCAACGTCACCGACCGGGGTCGAGGTGCCGTGGGTGTTCAGGTAGTCGATCGGGGTGTCGACGGTGGACAATGCCTGCTGCATGCAGCGGATGGCACCTTCGCCACTCGGGGCAACCATGTCGTAGCCGTCGGAAGTAGCGCCGTAGCCAACGATTTCGGCGTAGATCTTGGCGCCACGGGCCAGGGCGTGTTCCAGCTCCTCGACCACCACCATGCCGCCACCGCCAGCGATGACGAAGCCATCACGGTCAGCGTCGTAGGCGCGAGAGGCCAGTTCCGGGGTTTCGTTGCGCTTGGTCGACAGGGCGCCCATGGCATCGAACAGGAACGACTGGCTCCAGTGCTCTTCTTCACCGCCACCGGCGAAGACGATGTCCTGCTTGCCCCACTGGATCTGCTCCAGGGCGGTACCGATGCAGTGTGCCGAGGTGGCGCAAGCCGACGAGATCGAGTAGTTGATGCCCTTGATCTTGAACGGGGTGGCCAGGCATGCCGAAACGGTGCTGCCCATGGTGCGGGTAACGCGGTATGGGCCGACGCGCTTGACGCCTTTCTCGCGCAGGGTATCCAGCGCTTCCATCTGGTTCAGGGTCGAGGCGCCGCCGGAGCCAGCCACCAGGCCAGTACGCGGGCTGGAAACCTGCTCTTCGGTCAGGCCGGCGTCCTTGATCGCGTCCTGCATTGCCAGGTAGGCGTAGGCAGCGGCATGGCCGACGAAGCGGTAGACCTTGCGGTCGATCAGTTCTTCGAGGTTGAGGTCGATCGACCCGGAAACCTGGCTACGCAGCCCCATTTCCTTGTAATCCGGGTTGAAACGGATACCCGGACGGCTGTTGCGCAGGTTTTCGGTGACGGTAGCTTTGTCATTGCCCAGGCACGATACGATGCCCAGACCAGTGATAACGACGCGGCGCATGCGAATAACCCTTAGAAATTGTCAGTGGAAGTGAACACGCCGACCCGCAGGCCTTCGGCAGTGTAGATCTCACGGCCGTCGACGCTGACCGAGCCATCGGCGATGGCCATGTTCAGCTTGCCCTTCAGGACACGCTTGATCTGAATGTTGTAGGTGACTTTCTTGGCTTCGGGCAGTACCTGACCGAAGAACTTCACCTCGCCCGAGCCCAGGGCGCGGCCGCGGCCCGGCAGGCCTTGCCAACCGAGGAAGAAGCCAACCAGCTGCCACATGGCGTCGAGGCCCAGGCAGCCCGGCATGACCGGATCGCCTTCGAAGTGGCAGGCGAAGAACCACAGGTCCGGGGTGATATCCAGCTCGGCGACCAATTCACCTTTGCCGTACTTGCCGCCTTCTTCGCTGATATGGGTGATGCGATCGACCATCAGCATGTTCGGCGCGGGCAGTTGCGCATTACCTGGGCCGAACAGCTCACCGCGACTGCAGCGCAGCAGGTCTTCCCGAGTAAAGGCGTGTTGTTTGGTCATGCGAGCTCCTCAATAACCCCCTGTGGCAGGGGATGAATCTTCCCGGCCGGCCCGAAAACCAACGGCTTCGAGACGGCAGCCTACAGGTAGACTATTGCGTTGTGGTGAAAGTCACAGCGCACCTGCCGAAAGAAGTACAGGTGTGCACTGAAACGTCTATTTTCAGGTCCGATGAAGGTCCTGTCCAGTGTTTAAGACTGCCGCACTTTAGCATTTATCGCCAGTCGCGGTTGTCTGACCGGGCAACCAGCGTTGCAGCACCCGCTGCAGTTCGGTGCGACGCAAGGGTTTGCTCAGGTAGTCGTCCATGCCGGCGGCCATGCAACGCTCGCGGTCGCCCTGCAAGGCATTGGCGGTCAAGGCGATGATCGGTAGGCCGGCGCCGTTGGGCAGCTGGCGTATGCGCCGGGTAGCTTCGTAGCCATCCAGGTGCGGCAGGCGGCAGTCCATCAGCACAGCGGCAAAGCGCTGCCGGCCAACCAGGTCGACCGCCTCCAGGCCGTCTTCGGCCGTGCATACCGCCAGGCCCAGACTGCGCAGCATGGCTTCGATGACACTTTGGTTGACCGGATTGTCCTCTACCAGCAGTACCTGATCGTTGTCAGACACCGTGGTTGGCGCAGCTGCTGGCGTCGTCAGCGCGACGGGGGCAGGGCTGGCGAGGGCCAGCGGCATCTCCAGGGTAAAGGTGGAACCCAGGCCTTCACGGCTTTCACCGCGCAGCTTGCCGCCCATGCGCTCGGCAAGGGTGCGGGCGATGGACAGCCCTAGCCCGGTACCGCCATACCGGCGGGAAATCGAGCTGTCAGCCTGCTGGAACGCAACGAACATCATCTCCAGGCGGGCGCTGTCAATGCCGATACCGGTGTCGCGCACGCTGCAGGTCAGCCAGATCAGCTGCCGGTCGAGTACCTGCCAGCGCGCCTCCACCTGCACTTGCCCGCGTTCGGTGAATTTCAGGGCGTTGCCGATCAGGTTCAGCAGGATCTGGCGGATGCGCGTGGGGTCGCCGTTCACCTGCAGTCGCCCGATACCGGGCGGCAGTTGCAGGTGCAGGCCCAGGCCGCGCTGCTGGGCGCTGTGCTGGAACGACTGGACGCTGCTGGTGATCAGCTCGGCGAGGTTGAAGTCGATGTGTTCCAGTTGCAGCGCGGCGCGCTCGATGCGCGAGAAGTCGAGGATGTCATTGATGACTTTCAGCAAATGCCCGGTGGATTCGCTGGCCACTGCGGTGTAGTCGGCCTGTTCGTTGCTCAGTGGCGTGGTTTCCAGCAATTGCAGCATGCCCAGCACGCCATTCATCGGGGTGCGCAGCTCATGGCTCATCATCGCCAGGAAGTCCGATTTGGCACGGTTGGCCTGTTCGGCCTCCTCACGGGCCTGGATCAGCTCGGCAATGGCCTGCTTCTGTTCGTCACTGGCCTGCTCCAGGGCGCTGGCCAGGTTGTTGATGTGGCGCGCCAGGTGGCCCAGTTCGCTGTCGTCGACCACTGGCAAGGGGGTGTTGTACTCGCCTTGCTGGATTGCCTTGACCGCATGCCCCATGTCGCTGATCGGCTTGGCCAGGCTCAAGGCCAGGCGACGCGCCAATATAAAGGTGAACAGCAGGGCGAACAGCGCCAGGATGCCGGCCTTGATCACGATTTCCTGTTGGCGTTGGCTGAAGGCGTCATCAGACATGCCGACGATCACCCGGCCCAGATAATCATCGCCAATGGCGGGTGAGGCGGCCTTGCCCTGCTGCAGGAAGTCGCTGTCCAGGCGGATTTGCTGCAGGCGTATGGGCGCCTGGAACACCTCGACACGTTGCGCGCGGTTAGCGCTCTCGTCGGACTGCTCGACGTACACAAGGATGTGGTTGCGGCTGTCCTGCACCTCGAGAAAGCGCACGTGCGGGATACTGAGGGTGGCACGCATCAGGCCTTCGAGCACTTCGTTGTTGCCTGAGATCACCCCGTACTCCGAGGCTGGGGCCAGCTGGTTGGCGATCAGTTGCCCGGTGTGGTTAAGCTCCTGGCGCAGGTCCTGGATCCGCACGAAGGTGAAGAAGCTGATCAGCAGCAAGGTCAGCAGCAGGGCAGGGCCCAGGCTGATGATTTGCGTGCGGGTGTGGATGTCCCAGCTCAGGCCTTTGCTCATGGGGTGGGCTCTCCTTCTGCCAGGGCCTTGGCGGCGGCGTTCGGATCGATCGGTTGCAGGCCCAGGGCGCGCGCCACCTGCTGGTTGCCGCTGACGCCGAAGCGTGCCGGGTACAGGCTGCGCGGCCAGCGCCCTGGCGGCTGGTCGAGCAACTGGTCAAGTACTGCCAGCCAGTCCTCCTGGTCGCTGTAGGTGCTGGCCAAGGCGCCGGCGCGAACAAAGCCGGCGTTCGGGCCGATCAGCGCCATCTGACGGCCATAACTGCTCAACAGCAGGTTCTTTGCAGTCTTGGAGTTGTACAGGTCCGGGTCATCCAGGCCCAGCAATACATCACTGTTACCCAGCAGGTGCTGCAGGGGGCGGCTGTCACGCAGGTCGGGCCAGGCCTGGGCAATGATCTCCAGGCCTAACGGTCGAGCCGCATGGCGCAGCTCTTCAAGCAGGAACCCACTGTGCTCGCCGTACAGCACTCCAATGCGCTGTGCCTGCGGCAGCAGGTAGCGCGCAAGGCGCAGTTGCCGGCCCAACGGCGGGTCACTCCACAGCAGGGTGAGGAACGCTGGGCGCGACTTTCCCAGGCGCTGCTCAGCCTGTACCCGGCTTATGCGCATGGCCAGCGCTGGCGGGCCGGCGTTTTCACCCAGCCGCCATTCCAGGGCGGCATTGTCCATCAGAATCAGGCGCTGGCCAGTTTTGAGCTTGCCAGGGCTTGGCAGGTCGGCTGTGGTCTGGAAATGCACATGATCGCCCGGCCGACGGCTTTCGAGTGCGGCGACGAAACTGCGGATGCCAGGCTGGTCTTGCGCGCCTACCAGCAGAATTTCGCTGGCGGACAACGGCCCCAAGGGCCACAGGCACAGCAGCAACAGGCGCAGCACCAAGGCCATCAGAACGCCAGCTCCGCGCTGAAGCTGAGGCGGTGGCGGCTGTCGTAGCGGTTCTGCACGGTCGTGGTCGGTTCGTCGTCCAGGCGCTGCTGCCAGAGCGCCGCCAGTTCCAGGTTGCTGCCCTGCACCCGAAAGCGTTTGGCCACGCGCAGGTCCAGGCGCTCGTAGCGGTACTGGTTGAGCGCATCGTCACCGTAGTAGAACAGCGCACTCGACCAGCCATCGCCCCATTCGCGCATCCAGCCGACCGAGCCGCTGTTGCGGGCGGTGAGGCGGCGGTCGTCGGGGTTGCTGGCCCAGGCATCGACATAGGCATAGGTCAGGCGCAGGCGGTCACGCAGGGTGGGGCGCCAGTCCAGTTGCGTCTCGCTGCCGCTGAACCGGGCCTTGTTGGCGTTGCTGGCGATGTACTGGTTGTTCTTCAGGGGCTCGCTGATCATGCCGGTGATCTCGTCATAGAACAGCTTCACATCCATGCTCAGGTCGATGTCGCTGAAGTAGCCGTTGTAGCCCAGTTCGCGCGAGCGCATGCGCTCCTGGTCGAGGTCGCCCGGGCCGCGGGTCTTGACGAAATACTCGCCGTGCTGCTGGCCGAACACGTCGCGGCTGAGGTTTTTGACCGTGTAGCTCCAGTTGATGTTGTTCTCGAACATGTCGGGCGAGCGCACCGCCTCGGAATACACTGCGCGCAGGCCGTGGCGCGGGGTGATCAGGTAGTTGACCGCTACGCGCGGCGTCAGCGAACTGCCCGACAGACGCGAATCTTCGAGCATGGCCCCGCCCTGCAAGATCCAGTGCTCGTCGGCGCGCCATTCCAGCTGGCCGAACAGGCGCCAGGTCTGGTCATCGATGCTGCCGTTGAAGTAAGTCTGCGAGTCGGCACGATCATAGCGGTAGTTCACCCCACTGAGCAGGCGCAGGCTGTCGGTGAGGCTGAGGGTGTCCTGGATTTCCAGGTCATAGCGGGTTTCGCGCGTGCTCTGGTCGACATCGCCGCACACCGCACTGCTGCCGCCCTGGTTGTTCCACTGATCCTTGATGGCATCGACCAGCGCTTGTTCAGCAGGGTTGTTGCTGGGCGGCGGGTTGTTGGCACCGCGTGCCACCAGCTCGGCGTAGTTGGGGTTCATCTGCCACAGCCGGGTCAGTTCGGGGCTGAACGACAACGCGGCATCACAGGCCCGCCAGACCTGTTGGCGGTCAAAGTGTTGGGCAGAACCCTGCACATACAGGCTGTGATCGGGGTTGAAATCGATGTTCCAGCGTACCGACCCTGCGTAGTCCTTGGCATTGACGTCGGCATTGTCGCCGCGCTGGGTGACGTAGGGGAAGACAGGTTGGTAGGTGTAAGGCCGCTGGTTGCTGCCTTCTTTTGCCGCCAGTTGCCATTCCAGGGTCTGGTTCAGCGACAGATTGTGGCTGGCACTGAGGTTGAAACGGGTCAGCCGGCGGCTGTCCCGGTAATCCTGGCCGAACGGGTCGTGGTCGAAACCGTCGTCCTGCTGGCCCGACAGTGACAGGCGCATGTCGCCGCCCTCCCAGCCGAAGCCGTGGCTGGCATAGAAGTCATTGATGCCGTCCTCACCTCGGGTCACCTTCAGCCGTGTGCCGTGGCTGTCGGCAGGGTTGCGGGTGAGAATGTTGACCACCGCCATCAGCGCGTTGGCGCCGTAGCTGACCGTGTTGGGGCCGCGGAACACCTCGATGCGCTCGATGTCTTCCATGGCCAGGGGGATGTCGCTCCAGTCCACCGTGGCCAGGCCTGCACGGTACACCGAGCGGCCATCGATCAGCACCTGCATGCGCCGTGCTTCGCTGGCGTTGCTGCCGTGGTAGTTGACCGTCGGCTGGTTGCCGGCACCGTAGCCGATCATCATGCCCGGTACCAGGCGCAGCAGTTCGGGGATGTCACGTGCGCCGCTGGCGCGGATCAGTTCGCTGTCGAGCACGGTCATGCTGCCCGGGACTGCCGCCGGGGATTGTTTCAGGCGCGTGGCGGTCAGAACCTGCGGCAGGTCACTGTTGTCGATGAACAGGTCGTCGCCCATGGCCGGGCCACCGAGCAAGGCAGTCAGTATCAGCAGGCGCGGGAACGGGGGCGTGCCAGGGAACACGGGGGGGCCTTGTATCAGGAACGGAACAGGCATGGTAACTGACCTTGGCGTATTTTCCAGTGATCTGCGGCGGTTTTGCAGCGTGTCTGTCCTGACGCTTTTATGGGGGCGAAAATCGAGCGCCGCCCGGGCGGCGCATCGTGAGCCAGCTCGCGCCTACAGGGGTTGCAACGTGGCCATGACAGTGTCATCTGCGTTGCTGGCCTTGGCGCAAGGCAGGCGAGCCGTATAATGACGGGGTCGCCACTTAACTTTTGGCTTTAACGGATTGGATATGACTGAACAGCAACCTGTTGCAGTTCTGGGAGGCGGCAGCTTCGGCACCGCCGTGGCGAACCTGCTGGCGCAAAACGGTGTGCCGGTGCGCCAATGGATGCGCGACCCGGCGCAGGCCGAGGCCATGCGCGTCAACCGCGAAAACCCGCGCTACCTCAAGGGCATCCGCCTGCATGATGGCGTGGAGCCGGTCAACGACCTGCTGGGCACCTTGCAGGCCAGCGCGTTGATTTTTGTCGCCCTGCCATCCAGCGCCTTGCGCAGTGTGCTGGCGCCCCACGCCGAGCTGTTGCGGGGCAAGGGCCTGGTCAGCCTGACCAAGGGGATCGAGGCGCAAAGCTTCAAACTGATGAGCCAGATCCTTGAAGAGATCGCCCCCGATGCCCGCATCGGCGTGCTGTCGGGCCCCAACCTGGCCCGCGAGATCGCCGAACATGCGCTGACTGCCACGGTGGTCGCCAGTGAGGACGAACAGCTCTGCCAGCAAGTGCAGGCCGTACTGCATGGGCGCACCTTCCGTGTCTACGCCAGCGCCGACCGCTTCGGCGTCGAGCTGGGCGGGGCGCTGAAAAACGTCTATGCCATTATCGCGGGCATGGCCGTGGCCTTGGGCATGGGCGAGAACACCAAGAGCATGCTGATTACCCGGGCCTTGGCCGAGATGACCCGCTTTGCCGTCAGCCAGGGTGCCAACCCCATGACCTTCCTTGGCCTGGCCGGTGTGGGTGACCTGATCGTCACCTGCTCCTCGCCCAAGAGCCGCAACTACCAGGTGGGCCATGCGCTGGGTCAGGGCCTGAGCCTGGAGCAGGCGGTCAACCGCCTGGGCGAAGTGGCCGAAGGCGTCAACACCCTCAAGGTGCTCAAGGCCAAGGCGCAGGAGGTGCAGGTGTACATGCCGCTGGTGGCCGGCCTGCATGCCATCCTGTTCGAAGGCCGCACGTTGAACCAGGTGATCGAGCACCTGATGCGCGCCGAGCCCAAGACCGATGTCGATTTCATTTCCATCAGCGGTTTCAACTGAGCCCTTGGCGGCTCTGACACGAGCAAGGAGCAACACATGAACGATACGCCCGAACGCGCCCAGCGTGAGTCGATCATCCTGCGGGTCCTGTGGATGCTGGTGTTCCTGGTAGTCTGGCAACTGGCCGAATTGCTGCTCGGCGGCCTGGTGCTGGTGCAACTGATCTACCGCCTGGTGTATGGCGCGCCCAGCGCCAGCCTGATGAACTTCGGCGACAGCCTGAGCCAATACCTGGCGCAGATCGGCCGCTATGGCAGCTTCCACACTGAGCAGAAGCCCTGGCCGTTTGCCGACTGGCCAGCACCGCGTGCTCCGGAAGGCGAGGCGCCGCATGCCGTGGCCCCGGCCCCGCACCCGGTGCGGGACGAGGAACCCAAGCTGTGAAGCTGTGGGTGCTGCGCCACGGTGAGGCAGAGCCGCGGGCCAATACCGATGCCGAGCGCCGCCTGACCGCCCATGGCCGCGAGCAGGTGCTGCACAGCGCTGCTCGCCTGTTGGGGCAGCCGTTGCAGGCGATCATCGCCAGCCCCTACGTGCGCGCCCAGCAAACGGCCGCGCTGGTGCATGACACGCTGGGTTTCAGGGAGCCGGTGCGCACCGTGCCCTGGCTGACGCCAGAGCATGATGTGCAGCAGGTGATCGGCGAAATCGAACGGCTGGGCCTGGAGCATGTACTGCTGGTCAGCCACCAGCCGCTGGTAGGCACCTTGGTTGGCGCGCTGGAGCATGGTCATCAGCAGCAACCGGCGGCCATGAGCACTGCCAGCCTGGCGGAGCTGGAAGGGGATTGGCCACTGGCCGGGCTGATGACCCTCCGGGCGATCAACCCACCGGTGTGATGCCCCCGCAGATCGACAAGGCAACTGGCATTTTTGTCAGTTGTCGCACTTGATGGCCTCTTGCTAGCGTTGCCTCAAAGCAATCAGGCAGGGAGCAACGGATGAGCGGTGACATGCGGGAGCTGTTGAGTTCCCTTGACCTGCAACCCACCGTAGACAAAGTGGGGCAAGGTATTGCGCTGGACTTTGCCCAGTACAGCCTGCTGCGCGATTCGGCCGACGCCAAGCTCTACCAACTGCTGCACAAGGTCAACGGCAACGGCAAGCTGGAACCTGCTACCAGGCAGCAAAGCGAGCAAGACCTGCGCACGCTTCAGGACGCCTGCCTGCGAGTCTCCCACCTGCTGCAAACCAGTTGTCTGGCGTTGCGCCGCCTGCAGCTGGACTTTCAGGACCAGCGCCTGGCCCGTGAGGCGTTGGAAAGCCAGTTGGCCTACATGCAGGCCTGCTTGCGCCGGTCTCTGGCCAGCTTTGACCGCTCGGCGTGACCTGATAGCCCTCGTCGATGACCTTTCCGGATGTTGCTCAATGGCGTCCCGATGCCGACAATGAGCCATCATCTTCCGTCTGGACCAGGCGCCATGTCGCAGCAGATCTTCTTCGCTCATGCCAACGGTTTCCCTTCGGCCACGTATGGCAAGCTGTTCGCTGCCCTGGCGCCGGACTACCAGGTGCAGCACCTGGCCCAGCATGGGCACGATCCGCGCTTTCCGGTAGACGACAACTGGCAGAGCCTGGTCGATGAACTGCTGCATCACCTGGCACAGCAGGACCAGCCCATCTGGGGGGTCGGGCACTCGCTGGGCGGGGTGTTGCACCTGCACGCTGCATTGCGTCGTCCTGAGTACTACCGCGGGGTGGTAATGCTCGACTCGCCGGTGCTTACCCGTGCTGACCAGTGGCTGCTGCGCACCGCCAAGCGTTTTGGCTTCATTGACCGCATCACGCCCGCCGGGCGCACGCTGGGGCGACGCGAAGTCTTTAGTGACCGCGACAGTGCCCGGGACTACTTTGCCGGCAAATCACTGTTTCGCCATTTTGACCCAGACTGCCTTGAAGCCTATGTCGAACATGGCTTGCAGGCGATGGAGCAGGGACTGCAATTGCGCTTCGATCCCGCCACCGAAATCAGTATCTACCGCAGCATCCCGCACACCAGCCCCGCGCCTGCCCGGCAGTTGCAGGTGCCGCTGGCCATGGTGCGCGGCCAGCGCAGCAACGTCATTCGCCGTCACCACACCCTGGCGGTGCGCGGCATGCCCAAAGGCGAATATCACAGTGTGCCCGGCGGGCACATGTTCCCGTTGGAGCGCCCGACCGACACCGCCAGCCTGATCAAGGGCCTGTTCGACCGCTGGAGCCAGGTATGAGCGCGCAGGTGGAGGAAGTCCGTCTGAGCCTGGGCCATATCGAACTGGCGGCTCACCTGTTCGGCCCCGAAGACGGGCTGCCGGTGATTGCCCTGCATGGCTGGCTGGATAACGCCAATAGCTTCGCCCGCCTGGCGCCGCAACTGAAGGGCGTGCGGATCGTCGCCCTGGACCTGGCCGGGCACGGTTACTCGGAGCATCGCCCGCCTGGCGCCGGCTATGCCTTGGCCGACTATGCCCACGACGTGCTGCGGGTTGCCGAGCAGCTGGGTTGGCAGCGTTTCGGCTTGCTAGGCCATTCGCTGGGCGCAATCATTTCCGTACAACTGGCCGGCGCCTTGCCCGACCGGGTCAGCCACCTGGCGCTGATCGACGGGGTCATCCCGCCAACCGGTGCCGAGCAGGACGCTGGCGAACGGTTAGGGATGGCCCTGCAAGCCCAGCTGCGGCTGGATGGCAAACGCAAGTCGGTGTACGCCACCCTGGAAGAAGGCGTGCATGCCCGGATGAAAGGCATGGTCGCGGTCAGCCGTGAGGCTGCCGAATTGCTGGCGCAACGTGGCCTGATGCCAGTGCCCGGGGGTTACAGCTGGCGCAGTGACAGCCGCCTCACCCTGCCATCGCCGGTGCGCCTGAGTGAAGCCCAGGCCATGGCCCATGTGCGCCGGGTGCGTTGCCCGGCGCTGTTGGTGGTGGCCGCTGAAGGTATGCTGGCGCGCCACGCCGCGTTGCTGGAGCAGCTACCCTTTGAGCAGGCGACGCTGCCCGGTGGCCATCACCTGCACCTGAATGACCAGCAGGGCGCGGCCCTTGTCGCAGACTGTATCAATCGCTTCTTTGGCTTTGCTTGACTTGCACCGGACAAGTGTCGAGGCTTGGCGGGTTGAACAGGGAGACAACCATGCAACTGCCAGACATCCTGGAGCTTCATTTCGGCGCCGCGCGCCGCCTGGTTCGCCAATGAGCGCGCCTGTTGCCATCCGTAATGCTGTCGTCGCCTGCCTGGCGCTTGCCAGCCCGGTATTGTGGGCCGGCAGCCTGCCGGTGCCGGTGGACGCAAAGGTTGTTGACCAGCGCCCGGCCGTGGAGCAGGAACGCGTCTACCCCATGGGCCCGCTGCGCAAGATCAGCGGTCGTCTGCGGGTCGATAACAAAGTCGAGAGCCGGGGGCAGGTCAGCTCGGTCACCTACGAACTGCCGGTCGAACGTACAGCCCGTGAAGCCTTCACCAGTGCCCGCGAAGCACTGCAGCGTGATGGGGGTTACCCATTGTTCTGGTGCCAGGGTCGCGATTGCGGCGAGGCCAGCCTGTGGGGCAACGATGTGTTCGCCAATGCCCGCCTCAACGGTGGTGACGAGCAGCAGGCGTTCATCCTGCTACGCCGCTCGGCAGCCGAGGCCGACACGCTGGTCGCGCTGTACAGCGTTACCCGCGGCAACCGCCGCGCCTACCTGCATGTGGAGGAGTTCGTCGCCGCCAGCCCGCTGGGCGAGCTTCTGCCAACCGCCGCCACGGTGCTGCGCGAAATGCGCGACACCGGCAAGCTCGACTACCCTGACCTTGCGGCGCCGCAAGACGCCTGGGTGAACCTGCTGGCCCGCAGCCTGAACCTCGACAGCACCTTGCGCGCCAGCCTAAGCGGCGCCCAGGCTGAAGCCTGGCGTGAGGCGCTGGTCAAGGCAGGCGTACGCAATGGCCGCCTTGAAGTCGGCAGCGCACCCACCGATGGCCTGCACCTTGAATTGATCCGTTGAACGAGCGCCACCATGGTTAACAATGACCGCCTGCTGATCCAGATTCTGCTGCTGGCCTTGCTGGGTGCCGGCCTTTGGGTGATGGCACCGTTCATTTCTGCATTGCTGTGGGGGGCTATCCTGGCTTTTGCCAGCTGGCCGTTGATGCGCTTGCTGACGCGTGTGCTGGGCGGCCGTGAAACCCTGGCGGCCAGCCTGCTGACCACGGCCTGGATACTGATCGTGGCACTGCCGCTGGTGTGGCTGGGGTTCAACCTGGCCGATCATATTCGCGATGCTACGGCGTTTGTGCGTGACGTGCAGGTCGACGGGCTGCCCGATGCGCCGGCCTGGCTGGGTGGCATTCCATTTGTGGGCGAGCGCCTGGTCAACGGGTGGCAATCCCTGGACCAGCAGGGCGCAGCCCTGCTGGCCTCGGCCAAGCCCTACTTCGGGCAAGTGGGCAACTGGTTGCTGGCGCGCAGTGCGCAGATTGGCAGCGGCGTGCTGGAACTGACCCTGAGCCTGGTGTTCGTGTTCTTCTTCTACCGCGACGGGCCGCGCCTGGCAGCATTCGTGCTGCGCTTGCTGCACCGCCTGGTGGGCGAGCGCGCCGAGTATTACCTGGAACTGGTAGCCGGTACCGTTCAGCGGGTGGTCAACGGGGTAATCGGCACGGCGGCTGCGCAGGCCGCGCTGGCGCTGATCGGCTTTCTGATCGCGGGGGTACCCGGCGCGATCGTGCTGGGCCTGGTGACCTTCATGCTCAGCCTGATCCCCATGGGCCCGCCACTGGCCTGGATCCCGGCCACTGCCTGGCTGGTGTGGAAGGGCGAATACGGCATGGCGGTGTTCCTGGGTATCTGGGGCACCTTCGTCATCAGCGGCGTGGACAACGTGCTCAAGCCCTACCTGATCAGCCGTGGCGGCAACCTGCCGCTGGTGATCGTGCTGCTGGGCGTATTCGGAGGCTTGCTTGCCTTTGGCTTCATTGGCCTGTTCATCGGCCCGACCTTGCTGGCGGTAGGTTACAGCCTGCTGCTGGACTGGAGCCGTAACGCGGCGCAACAGCCGCCACAACAGTAAGTCCGCGCCGGCCTCTTTGCGGGCGTGCCCGCGAAGAGGCCGTTACAGGCAGACCCAGCGCTGATCTTTACGCATTCTTTATCCCCACGCCCATCCCCCGATCTCGCCCCTTTACGCCCCTCCCTCGGACAATTTCCCCAAAGCGGCCCAAGCCGTACCACGGGGAGATCCACACATGAACATGCTCGACGGGCTGTCACTGCTGCTGGCAGTGGCCTTGGCGTTTTATCTGCTGGTGGCGCTGCTGCGCGCCGATCGCAGCTAGGGAGCGGCCATGCACAGTTACGATTTCGCCTTGCTCCTGGCGTTCTTTGCCATCGTGCTGCTACCCGCACCCTGGCTTGGGCGGTTCTACTTCAAGGTCATGGAAGGCCAGCGCACCTGGCTGTCGCCGCTACTCGGCCCGGTCGAGCAAGCCTGCTACCGGCTGGCGGGCGTGAACGCCATCCAGGAGCAGAACTGGCGGCAGTACACCCTGGCCCTGCTGGCCTTCAACCTGGTCGGGTTCCTGCTGCTGTTCGCCGTGCTGCTGTTGCAGGGGTACCTGCCGCTCAACCCGCAGCACCTGCCAGGCCAGGAATGGTCGCTGGCGTTCAACACCGCCGTCAGTTTCGTGACCAACACCAACTGGCAGGCCTACAGCGGTGAAGCGTCGGTCAGCTACCTCAGCCAGATGCTCGGCCTGACCGTGCAGAACTTTGTCAGTGCTGCCACCGGCCTGGCCGTGCTGGTGGCGCTGTGCCGTGGCATTGCCCGGCGCAGCGCGTCGACGCTGGGCAACTTCTGGGTCGACATGACCCGTGCCACCCTCTACGGCTTGCTGCCGCTGTGCGTGCTGCTGGCGCTGTTGCTGGTCTGGCAGGGCGTACCGCAGACCTTTGCCGACTATGCCCATGCGCTGACCTTGCAAGGTACTGACCAGACCATTCCACTGGGCCCGGCCGCCAGCCAGATCGCTATCAAGCAATTGGGTACCAATGGCGGCGGCTTCTTCGGCGTCAACTCGGCGCATCCGTTCGAAAACCCTACGGCCTGGAGCAACCTGTTCGAGGTGGCTTCGATCATTCTCATTCCGGTGGCCCTGGTGTTCACCTTCGGCCACTACGTGAAGGACTTGCGCCAGAGCCGCGCCATCCTGGCCTGCATGCTTGCCCTGTTCCTGATCGGTGGCAGCACGGCGTTGTGGTCCGAGCATCAACCCAACCCGGCGCTGCAGAGCCCACAGGTGCAGCAGACTGCACCCCTGGAGGGCAAGGAAAGCCGCTTCGGCACCACCGGTTCGGTGCTGTGGACGGTCACTACCACCGCGGCCTCCAACGGTTCGGTCAATGCCATGCACGACAGCCTGAACCCGCTGACCGGCATGGTGGCGATGGTCAACATGATGGTCGGCGAGGTGATATTCGGCGGCGTCGGCGCGGGTCTCTACGGGATGCTGCTGTTCGTCCTGATCGCGGTATTCCTGGCCGGGCTGATGATTGGCCGCACCCCGGAGTACCTGGGTAAAAAGCTGCAGGCCCGTGAGGTGCAGTTGCTGGTGGCGACCCTGCTGGTGATGCCGGTCGGCGTCCTGATACTCGGCGCCATTGCCGCCAGCCTGCCAGGCCCGGCGGGGGCGGTCAGCAACCCGGGGGCGCACGGTTTCAGCCAACTGCTGTACGCCTACACCTCGGGCACTGCCAACAATGGCTCGGCCTTCGCCGGTTTCGGTGCCAACACGGTGTACCACAACCTGATGATCGGCCTGGCCATGCTCATTGGCCGCTTCGGCTACATCCTGCCAATCCTGGCCCTGGCCGGCAGCCTGGCGGCCAAGAAGAGTGCGCCACAGGGGCAAAACAGCTTCCCCACCCACGGCCCGCTGTTCACCGGCCTGCTGCTGGTGACCATCTTGCTGGTCGGCGGCCTGACCTTCCTGCCGACCCTGGCCCTTGGGCCAATCGCCGAACACCTGAGCCTGGGTTTTTGAGGACCGATCATGAACATGCCCATTCCTGAAGTGAATACCCGGCACACTGCCAAGGACCAGACGCGCTTTGCCGCGCTGTGGCGCCCGGCGCTGGTGCAGGCGTTTGTCAAACTCGACCCGCGCCAGCTCAAGCGCTCGCCGGTGATGCTGGTGGTGGCCCTGACCGCAGTGCTCACCACCGTACTGTGCTTCGCCCCTGGCAATGGCGTGAGCACGGGTGTTGCCGTGCAGATCGCACTGTGGCTGTGGTTTACCGTGCTGTTCGCCAACTTCGCCGAGGCCCTGGCCGAAGGCCGTGGCAAGGCCCGCGCCGACAGCCTCAAGGCCGGTAGCCAAGGCCTGACTGCCCAGCGTCGCCAGCGGGATGGCAGTTACGAGACGGTTGCTGCCAGCGCGCTGCGCAAGGACGACGTTGTGCGCGTGGTCGCCGGCGAGATGATCCCCGGTGACGGCGAGGTGCTTGAAGGCATCGCGGCCGTCAACGAGGCCGCCATTACCGGCGAGTCCGCCCCCGTGATCCGCGAGTCCGGCGGCGACCGCTCGGCGGTGACCGGCAATACGCGGCTGGTCTCCGACTGGCTGCTGATCCGCATTACCAGCAACCCGGGCGAGTCGACCCTGGACCGCATGATTGCCCTGGTCGAAGGTGCCAAGCGGCAAAAGACCCCCAACGAGATCGCCCTCGACATCCTGCTGATCGGCCTGACGCTGATCTTCCTGATCGTGGTGGTGACTTTGCAGCCGTTCGCCCACTTTGCGGGTGGCAGCCTGCCGTTGATCTTCCTGGCCGCGCTGCTGGTGACGCTGATTCCCACCACCATCGGCGGCCTGCTGTCGGCCATCGGCATTGCCGGTATGGACCGGCTGGTGCGGCTGAACGTCATCGCCCGCTCGGGTCGCGCGGTCGAGGCCGCCGGTGACGTGCATACACTGATGCTCGACAAGACCGGCACCATCACCTTCGGCAACCGCCGCTGCAGCGCGCTGCATGCTGCGCCAGGTATCACCGCTCGCGAATTGGGTGAGGGCGCCTTGCTGGCCTCTCTGGCCGACGACACCGCCGAAGGCAAGTCGATTGTCGAATACCTGCGCCAGCTCCATGAGTTTGTCGAACCGGCGGCCGGGCAGTTCGACGCTGTGGCCTTCAGTGCCGAGACACGCCTGTCAGGCATCGACTACCAGCAGCACCGCTACCGCAAGGGTGCCGTCGATGCCGTGCTGGCATTTGTCGGCATGCAACGCCTGGAAATGCCCCCGGCGTTGGCCCGCGAAGTGGAGCGGATTGCCCAGAGCGGTGGTACGCCGCTGCTGGTGTGTATCGACAAGCGCCTGCTTGGCGTGATCCACCTCAAGGATGTGGTAAAGCCCGGCATCCGCGAGCGCTTCGCCGAGCTGCGCAAGCTGGGCATCCGCACGGTGATGGTGACCGGCGACAACCCGTTGACTGCCGCCGCCATCGCCGCAGAAGCGGGCGTGGATGACGTATTGGCAGAGGCCACCCCCGAGAAGAAGCTGGCGCGTATCCGCCAGGAGCAGAACGACGGCCGCCTGGTGGCCATGTGCGGCGACGGCGCCAACGACGCCCCGGCACTGGCCCAGGCCGATGTGGGTATGGCCATGAACGACGGCACCCAGGCCGCGCGCGAGGCGGCCAACATGGTCGACCTGGACAGCGACCCGACCAAACTGCTGGATGTGGTGCAGGTGGGCAAGGAATTGCTGGTGACCCGTGGTGCGCTGACCACGTTCTCCATTGCCAACGACGTGGCCAAGTACTTCGCCATCCTGCCAGCGCTGTTCGCCGCCATCTACCCACAGTTGGGCGTGCTCAACCTGATGCAGCTGGCCAGTCCGCAGAGCGCGATCCTGTCGGCCATCGTGTTCAATGCACTGATCATCATCGTGCTGATCCCGCTGGCGTTGCGTGGCGTACGCGTGCAGGCGGCCAGTGCGGCGCACCTGTTGCGGCGCAACCTGCTGATCTACGGGCTGGGCGGCATTGTGGTGCCGTTTGCCGGGATCAAGCTGATCGACCTGCTGCTCAATGCCCTGAACCTGGTCTGAGGAGGCCGCCATGAATGCTTATGTACGCCCGGCTTTAAGCCTGGCCCTGTTGATGACGCTGGTGACCGGCGCACTGTATCCGCTGGCAGTAACCGGCATCGCCCAGGTTGTTTTTCCGGAACAGGCCAATGGCAGCCTGGTGCGGGATGACCAGGGCCAGGTGCGCGGTTCGGCGTTGATCGCGCAGGATTTCAAGGGGGATGGCTGGTTCCATGCGCGGCCTTCGGCAGGCGCTTTTGCCACGGTGGCCAGCAGTGCCAGCAACCTTTCGCCTAGCAACCCGGCGCTGGCCGAGCGGGTCAAAGGGGAGGCGGCTAGCCTGTACCAGGCGCAGCAGGGGCCGGTGCCGCAGGCGTTGTTGACCACCTCGGGCAGCGGCCTCGACCCGCACCTGCCACCGGAGGCCGTGGCCTATCAGATCCCACGGGTGGCGGCGGCGCGTCAACTGCCGGTGGAACGCTTGCAAGCCTTGCAGGAAGAGGCCACCCTCCACCCAATGATCGGCCCACCGGTGGTCAATGTGCTGGCGT
>NZ_JBNRIK010000024.1:0-46951 GCF_053557975.1 Pseudomonas sp. XP2 | reverse complement strand
CCCGCTCCCACAGGTACGGTGCTTGCCCCTGAAATAGCAAAGGATGAAACATGAGTGATTCCGCCCGCGCAGATGCGCTGTTGGCTAACCTCCCGCGCACCGGCCGGGGCCGGCTGAAGGTGTTTCTTGGCGCCGCGCCCGGCGTGGGCAAGACCTTCGCCATGCTCCAGGCCGCCCACGCCCAGCAACGCCAGGGCGTGCAGGTACTGGCAGGCGTTGTCGAAACCCACGGCCGCGCGGAAACCGAAGCGCTGCTTGCAGGTCTCCAGCAGCAACCTCTGCTGCGCAGCCAGTACCGCGACGTCACCCTTGAAGAAATGGACCTCGACGGCCTGCTCAAGGCCGCGCCAAAACTGGCCCTGGTGGACGAACTGGCCCACACCAATGCCCCCGGCAGCCGCCACGCCAAGCGCTGGCAGGACGTACAGGAACTGCTGGCCGCTGGCATCGACGTGTACACCACGGTCAACGTCCAGCATCTGGAAAGCCTCAACGACAAGGTGCGTGACATCACTGGCGTACAGGTGCGTGAAACCCTGCCGGACTGGGTGCTGCAGGAAGCCTTCGAACTGGTGCTGATCGACCTGCCACCCCGCGAACTGCTCGAACGCCTGCGTGAAGGCAAGGTTTACGTGCCCGAGCAAGCGCGGGCGGCCATCGATGCGTACTTCTCGCAAACCAACCTCACCGCCTTGCGCGAACTGGCCATGCAAACTGCCGCCGCACAGGTCGATGCCGACCTCGCCGACGGCTATCGCCAGCGTGGCCAAGAGGCCCCGGCCTTGCGCGGGCGGCTTCTGGTAGGCGTGGACGGCGACGACCAGGCCGAACGCCTGGTGCGCCATGCCAGCCGCGTGGCGCAACGCCGTCACCTGCCCTGGAGCCTGGTGCATGTGGACAACGGCCGCTTGCGCGACGAAACCGCGCGTCACCGCTTGCAGGCCGCGCAGCAGCTGGCCGAGCGCCTGGGCGGCGAGGTGGTGCTGCTAAGGGCTGGCGAAGTGGCGCGCACGTTGATCCAGCATGCCGCCGAACGGCGGGCCAGCCTGGTGCTGGTGGGGCAGTCCCGTGACCGCCTGCGTCGTCGCCTGTTCGGTGCCGGTGTGGCTGCGCGGCTGCTGCGCGAAAGCCATGGGCTGGAAATCAACGTGCTGGACCGCGACGTGCAGCCGCAAGCACCGCGGTCGGCGGTGCGGCGGGTGTGGGTGTGGCGCCACTACCTGCTGGCGCTGCTGGCCACGGTCATGGCGGCGGGGCTGGCCTGGGCGGTGTCGAGTGTGTTGGCGCTGCCCAACATCTCGCTGGTGTTTCTGGCTGCGGTGTTGCTGGTGGCGGTGCGCAGCAGCCTGGGGCCTGCGCTGGCGTGCGCCGCGCTATCGTTCCTGACATACGATTTTTTGTTCATTCCACCCAATTTCTCGTTCAGCATCCAGCGCGAAGAAGACGTGCTGACCCTGGTGTTCTTCCTGCTGATGGCCGCGCTTACCGGCAATCTGGCTGCACGCCAGCGCCGGCAGTTGCAGGCGCTACGCGAAACCCAGGCGCAGACCAGCCAGTTGCTCGACCTGTCGCGCCGACTGACCGTGGCCACCGACCGCCAGGCCGTGTTCAGCGCTGCGGGCCAGCACCTGGACGGCTGGCAGGACATGCAGGTGTGCCTGCTGGAGCGCAACCCCGAAGGCCAGCTGCAGGTGGCCAGCGGCGAAGCCCACGCCTTCAGCGACACCGAACGGGCTGCCGCCGATTGGGCCTGGCAGCACGGCCAGGCCGCTGGCCATGGCAGCGACACCTTGCCCAATGGCCGCTGGTGGTGGTGGCCGCTGGCGGTGGACGAACAGCCTTTGGCACTGCTGGGGGTGCGCCCGCGCAACGGGCAGCCGCTCAACGACCCACGCCGGCGCCTGCTGACGGCCCTTGGCCAGCCACTGGCTCAGGCCCTGGCCCGCGCCCGCCTGGCCGAGCAGTTGGAGGCTGCGCGCCTGCATGGCGAAACCGAGCAGCTGCGCAGCGCCTTGCTGGCGTCTGTCTCCCACGACCTGCGCACGCCGTTGACCGCCATGCGCGGCAGTATCGACAGCCTGCTGGCGTTGGGCGAAGCGATCCCGCCTGAAGACCGCCGTGAGCTGTTGGAGGGCACACGCAACGAGGCCGAACGCCTCGACCGCTATATCCAGAACCTGCTGGACATGACCCGCCTGGGCCATGGTGGCCTCAAGCTTGCACGCGACTGGGTAGCCCCGGCCGACATCGTTGGCAGTGCGCTCAACCGCTTGCGCGTGGTGCTGGCGCCGCTGCGGGTGCACACCGACGTGCCGGCCGAGCTGCCCTTGCTGTTCGTGCATGCGGCACTGATCGAACAGGCGCTGGTCAACGTGCTGGAAAACGCCGCACGCTTCTCCCCGGGCAATGGTCGGCTTGAGCTGCAAGTGGCCGTGCATGAAGACCAGTTGCGCTTTACCGTCAGCGACCAGGGCCCTGGCATTCCGGTCGCCGACCGCGAGAAGATCTTCGACATGTTCTATACCGCTGCCCGTGGTGACCGCGGCGGGCAGGGCACAGGCCTGGGCCTGGCAATCTGCCAGGGCATGATCGGCGCCCATGGCGGGCAGATTCTGGTGGGCGAAGGCATCGATGGCCAGGGCACCGGCATCACTTTATGCTTGCCGCTACCCCCTCAACCTGAAGCCGAAAGCGAAACCCCATGAGCCAGTCCGCCACGCTGTTGGTCATCGACGATGAACCGCAGATCCGCAAGTTCCTGCGCATCAGCCTGGCCTCGCAGGGCTACAAGGTGCTCGAAGCTGCTACCGGCCAGGAAGGGCTGGCCCAGGCTGCTCTGGGCAAGCCGGACCTGGTGGTGCTCGACCTGGGCCTGCCGGACATGGACGGCCAGCAGGTGCTGCGAGAGCTGCGCGAATGGAGCGCGGTGCCGGTGATGGTGCTGTCGGTGCGCGCCAGTGAGGTGCAGAAGGTGGATGCGCTGGACGGCGGGGCCAACGATTACGTGACCAAGCCGTTTGGCATCCAGGAATTTTTGGCGCGGGTGCGGGCCTTGCTACGCCAGGTGCCACAGGCCGGGGGCTCGGAAGTGGCAGCCAGCTTTGGGCCGTTGACCGTGGATTTTGCCTTTCGCCGGGTAACCCTCGACGGTGTGGAGGTGGCGTTGACGCGCAAGGAGTATGCCTTGCTGGCGCTATTGGCCGGGCACCCAGGGCGGGTGATTACCCAGCAGCAACTGCTCAAGGATGTCTGGGGGCCTACCCATGTGGAGAATACCCACTACCTTCGGATCGTGGTCGGGCATCTGCGGCAGAAGCTGGGCGATGACCCCACGGCGCCACGGTTTATCATCACCGAGGCAGGGGTGGGGTACAGGTTGGTGGCGCCGCCCATCTAACTCCCCCTTGCGGCAGCATACTGGCTGTGCCGTTGATCGCGGGCAGTTACGTCCGCAAGGGGCGTCAGGCTCTGGGTGGCTCCTTCTCGAAGAGCTGGCGCGTGACCTCCAGGTAACGCCTGGCACCGAGGCCCAGCGGCCGTGACTTGATCCAGATGATGTCCACCCATAAGCGCAGGCGGCTGGCCATGTTGTCGAACCTCACTTCTGCCAGTGCACCCGAAGCAATCAGCGGTTCAACCAACGGCTGCGGCAGGTAGGCCCAGCCCAGCCCGGACTGCACCAGGTCCAACGTGGCCAGGTAGCTGTCGGTCAGCCAGATGCGCCGCGACAGCACCATGCGTGGGTCCGAGCCGGTGGCCTTGCCTGAGGCTACGATGATCTGCCGTTGTTCGGCAAAGGCCTCCTCAGGCAATGGCGTGCCGCTATTCTGCCCGGCCGGATGGCGTGGTGAAGCGACGGCCACCAGCAGTTGGCTACCGGCTTCGAGGAACGACTCACGTTCGTCGATGCCAGGCCGCTCGAACACCAGTGCCAGTTGCACACTGCCGTCATGCAAAAGGCGAATGGCTTCGGTCTGGGTGGCCGAACGTACCTCGATTTCCAGGCTGGGAAACGCTTGGGCGAGGGTCTCCAGTGGCTGGCTCCAGCGGCCGGTCTGCAGCTCGGGCGCCATGGCGATGGTCAGGCGCTTTTCCAGGCCTTGGTGCAATTGCAGGGCTTGGGCATCCAGCAGGTTGAGCTGGCAGATCACCTGCCTGGCCTGGGGCTCCAGCGCCAGGGCGGCGCTGGTGGGCAAGGCTTTGCGTGTGGCCCGGTCGAACAGCGGCAGGTCCAGCTCGGCTTCCAGTTGGGCGATTGCCATGCTCACGGCCGAAGGCACACGGCCCAGCTTGCGCGCTGCGGCGGAGAACGAGCCGGCATCCAGCACCGCGAGGAAAGTTGCCAGGGAGTCGCTGGAGAAGGCCATGGTCGGTGAACCTGATGTTGGGGCGCTGTGAGCGAATAGTAATGGATGGAATTGCCAAGGGTAGGGCTTGAAGTATTCGGTGTTTGTGAGATCGAGCGCCGCCCGCGCGGCGCATCGCGAGCTGCGCTCGCTCCTACGTTTGTTTCGGGCCAATAATACCTGGGGCACTTGCGCGCGAACGCTTTGGTGTATGACTCAGTATTGCGTCGTACGAGCAAGGCGGTCGCGCGCGCTTGTCACAAGCGTTACTGGCCAGAAACTAATGTAGGAGCGAGCACAGCTCGCGATGCGCCGCGCGGGCGGCGCTCGATCTCACAGGCGACGAACTTCCAAGGGCCAACGCTCCAGCCTCACCCAGATCTCTACAGCCCTTCGCCCAGCACCCGGTCAATGCTGTCGACAAAGTAGTCCACGCTCGCCCGGGTGGTGCACATTGGTGGCTTGATCTTGAGGATGTTCAGGTAGTCGCCGGTCGGCTGCATGAAGATGCCCAGGTCACGCAGGCGATTGCACAGCGTCATGGTTTCTGCGGTGGCCGGCTCCAGGGTTGTGCGATCGCGCACCAGCTCCAGCCCCAGGTAGAAGCCCGAGCCATGTGCCGCGCCAGCCAGCGGGTGCTTGTCGACCAGCGCCTGCAGGCGGGCCTTGAAGTAGCGGCCGGTGTCGCGGGCGTTGTCCCACAGGCCTTCTTCCTGCATCACATCCAGCACCGCCATGCCAATGCGGCAGCTGACGGGGCTGCCACCGGCCGAGGAGAAGAAGTAGCCCTCGGCTTCCAGCGCCTCGGCGATTTCACGGCGGGTGATGACCACGCCCAGTGGCTGGCCGTTGCCCATGCCCTTGGCCATGGTGATGATGTCGGGCACCACACCCTGTTCCTCGAAACCCCAGAAGTATTCGCCCAGGCGACCATAACCCACCTGTACTTCGTCGGCGATGCACACCCCGCCACGGGCGCGGACCTTGGCGTAGGCATCGCGCAAGTAGCCGGCCGGTAACGAGATGCCCCCGGCATTGCCGTACACCGGCTCGCAGATGATACCCGCCAGCTGGCGGTTACGGGCATCGAGGTCAGCCAGTTTGGCGTCGACGTCCTGCAGGTAGTCGGCGGCGCTATCGGGCCCGCGGAAGCGGCCGCGGAAGGTGTTCGGCGCTTCGACCGGGTGTACCCAGTCCGGGCGGGTTTCCAGGGCTTGCGGGTTGTCGGCGATCGACGTGGAGATGGCATCGGTGGCCACCGACCAGCCGTGGTAGGCCTCCAGCACACTGAGCAGGTCACGCCCGCCGCTGTAGGCCCAGGCCAGGCGGATGGCCAGGTCGTTGGCTTCGGTACCGCTGTTGACCATGAACACCCGGTCGAAACCTTCGGGGGCCAAGTCCAGCAGCCGTTCGGAGAACTCGGTGATGGCTGCGTAGTGAAACCGCGAGTTGGTGTTCAGCAGTGACCACTGTCGTGCCGACTCGGCGACCATGCGGGGGTGGCCATGGCCCAGTACCGCGACGTTGTTCAGCATGTCGAGGTAAGAGCGGCCCTGCATGTCGATGAGGTAGTTGCGCCAGCCGCGTTCGATGTGGGGTGGCTGCGCGTAGTAGTGCTTCTGCGAACGGGCGAAGCTGGCATCGCGGCGTGCCAGCAGGGCCTGCGGATCAGGCAGCGGATCGGCATCGCAATCGAAGCCCAGCAGTGCGGCTGGTGACGGGCACAGCGCCAGCCAGGCGGCAGCCTGGGACGGGGTGGCGAAGAATGGCGGCTGAATGCTGTTGTCCAGGCACAGCTGCACGCTGAGGAAACCGCAGCTGATGCCCAGCGACTGGCCTTGTTCAACGGCCAGGCCATTTGCCGGGGCATTTTCCAGACCCTGCAGCCACAAGGCCCAGTGCGCGGTGCGCAGGCAGCCACGGCCATCCCCATGGCGATGCCAGGTGCCCGCTGCCGGCGCTTGCACCGCGCTACCGTTGGCTACATGCAGCTCTACGCCAAGGGCGCAGGTGGCTGGCTCCTCGGGGCGGTCGATATGGGTTTGCGACAGGCGATACTGCCCGTGCAGGCTGCAGGCCGGGGCAGGGTGCAGGGTTAGCAGGCGTTGGTCGAAGCCGGGTTGCTCCCAGTTGCCCGCTTCACAATGCTTGCTGAGCACACCGAGGTCGATGCGCGTCACAGGTTGCCCCGCCAGTTCGGGCAGCAGGGGCGTGCAGCCGTTCAGGTCTGGCGTGGCGGGTTGCACGCCGGCAGCCTGCAGGATGGCCGCTTGCATGAGTGCGAAAGGCACGGCGGTAGCGGTGTCGAAAATTTCCCACTCATGGGCCACGTTGTCGCGGGTGTACTGGTTACCCGGGTCCACGGCCAGTTGCTGCGCGCTGCTCAGCACCAACACTGCCGCGCGGTTTAGTACCAGAGGCCACAGGGCACGCAGCTCGGCGTCGGTCAGCGGGTTGAGCGCCTGGTAGGCGCTGACCGCCGGCAGGACCCGCAGCGGGTCGCCTTCGGCGTGGTGCAGCAGTGCTGCACAGGTCACTGACAGGTCGGCGATGCGCCAGGTGCGCAGCAGGTCGCCGAAGTCGATCACCCCTTGCAACTGCCACTGGCGCTCGCCGTCAAGGGCCCACACGGTGTTGTCGTCGGTGATGTCCAGATGCACGGCCTGGCTTGGCAGTTGCTCGGCAAGCGGGGCGAGGTGTTGGGCGGCGACGCCGGTGGCGTGTTCGATGCGGGCGCGTTGCTCGCTGTTGTCCAGTACGGGCAGCAGGTGCTGGATCAACGCCTGGGCGTGTTGCGGGTCCCATTGCAGGGTGCGCGCAAGGCCGGGGTGGTCGAAGTCGGCCAGGGTGCTGTCGAGCCGCGCACACAGCCTGCCCATTTCGGCCATCAGCTGCGCCGGCATGTGCTTGAGGCGCGTCAACGGTTGACCTTCGATGTAGTCGAGCAGGCGCACGCGCAGTGGTTGGCCATCAAGCTCCACGGCCAGCAAGTTTTCGCCGCTGTGCGCCGCACGTACGGCAGGCACCGACAGGCCGTGTTCACGCAAATAGGCGAGGGCGGCATGCTGCGCCTCCAGCTCCAGCTTTGCGTAGCTGCCATGGCAGGCCTTGAGTACGAACTGCCCTTGGGCCGTATCGACCCGGAAGTTCAGGTCCTGCTGGCTGCCCAGTGCCGACAACCCACCGGCAACGCCGTAGTGCATCTGCAACAAGGCATGTGCCTGGGTTTCGCTGAGCGTGGGGCCGGGCAGGCTGGCGCGCTGGATCATCTGCTCAAGGGCAGGGGAGACGTTCTTTTGTGGATGACTGGGCATGGGCTCTACCGTTGAAGCAGGAGTGACAGCAGCGACTGTATGCCCGATCTGACTGATGATGAAAGACGATCGTGATCAGAAATCCTGATAAGTGGCGGCCCTTTGCCACAGCCGCAGGTTGATGTTTGTGTTTGGTAAGCATTACCATTTGCGTTCTGTTTCACATCCTCCGCGCTGTCAGGAATTATCCCATGCCTTCCCGTGTCCCCTCGCGTCCCGCATTACTGGCGATCTGCTGTTCCGTAACCCTGATGGCGCAGGCTGCCGAACCGATCCAGCTGGAGGCGACCGATGTCAGCGCCGATGCCCTGAAAGCGCTCCCCGACGCATTGCCCGACGAGTTTGCCGGCGGCCAGGTGGCCCGTGGCGGGCGAATGGGCGTGCTGGGTAACCAGGACTACATGGATGTGCCCTTTACCATGACCAGCTATACCGCCAAGGTGATCGAAGACCAGCAGGCGGAAGACATCGGTGACGTCCTGGCCAACGACCCCTCGGTGCGTGAATCATTCGGCTTCGGTAACCAGTCCAAGGTCTTCGTGATCCGGGGGTTGCCGCTGGCCGGCGATGATATTTCCTTCAATGGCCTGTACGGCATCTTGCCGCGGCAGATCATGTCCACCGACGGCGTCGAGCGGGTCGAAGTGTTCAAGGGGCCCAATGCCTTCCTCAATGGCGTGAGCCCGACCGGCACGGGCCTGGGCGGCAACGTCAACCTGCAGCCCAAGCGCGCCGGTGATGAGCCGACCCGCCGCTACACCCAGGACATCAGCGCCGATGGCCGTATTGGCGAGCACCTGGATATCGGCCAGCGCTTCGGTGAGGACAACCGTTTCGGCGCGCGCCTGAACCTCAGCCAGCGCGAAGGTGAAACTGCCGTGGATGACCAGGACCAGCGCACCAAGCTGTTCACCGCTGGCCTGGACTACCGTGGCGACAACTTCCGCGTGGCGACTGACATCGGCTACCAGAAACAGCGCATCAACCATTTGCGCAATTCCGTGCGCCTGGGCAGTACCACGACCAAGGCCCCGACCGCGCCGGACGCCAGCCACAACTATGGCCAGAGCTGGAGCTACAGCGAGTCGGAAGATACCTTCGGCATGGTCCGTGGCGAATGGGACCTGAGCGACAACTGGACCGCCTACCTCGCCGGCGGCGCCCGGCACACGCGCGAGCAGGGCACCTACGGTACCCCGGTACTGGTCGGCAACAGCGGTGCAGCGACGATGACCCCTTCGGACATCGTGCACGGTGAAGACAACACCAGCTTCAGTACTGGCCTGAATGGGCGTCTGCAGACCGGGCCGATCAGCCACCAGATCGCCTTGGGGGCCAATACCATGTGGACCCAGGCGGAAAACGCCTACACCTTCTATTCGCCGGTCAGCACCAACATCTACGACGGCGTGCAAAAGGCCAAGCCGGGCACTGTCACCAGCACGGGTGGCGAAATGGGTGACCCCGGTGTTACCGGCAAGACCCGCGCGCGGAGCATCGCCATTTCCGACACCATTGGCGTCTTCGATGATCGCCTGTTGCTGACTTACGGCTTGCGACGGCAGCAGCTGCGGGTGGAAAGCTATACTTACGATGGCACGACCTCTCAAGGGCAGGCCAACCTGGCGAATGACGGCAGCCGCAAAGGCGACCCGTACGAGGAGTCGATCACCACACCGGTGTATGGCATCGTGTTCAAGGCCACCGACAGCATTTCCTTGTATGCCAACCGCATCGAAGGCCTGGCTCAGGGGCCAACGGCGCCAGCCAATGTGTCCAATGCCAACGAGATGTTCCCGCCAGGCCGCACCAAGCAGCTTGAGGCTGGTATCAAGTTCGACCGACAGACCTTTGGTGCGAACCTGGGCGTATTCCGTATCGAGAAGCCTTCAGACGGCTATACGTTGAACAATGTCTTCATTCGCGACGGTGAACAGGTCAACAAAGGCCTGGAGTTGAGCCTGTTCGGCGAGCCGGTCCAGGGTCTGCGCCTGATGGCTGGCGGCACGCGCATGACCTCGGAGCAGAAAAAAACAGCCAACGGCAGCAACGATGGCAACCATGCCATTGGCGTGCCGACGTTCCAGCTCAATGCCAGCGTCGACTGGGACGTGCCTGGTGTACCTGGGCTGGCGCTGAATGCGAGGATGCTGCGCACCGGTGGCCAGTTCGTCGATGCGGCGAACAACGTCAGTTTGCCGACCTGGAACCGTTTCGATGCCGGTGCCCGTTACAAGTTGAAGGTAGCGGAGAAAGACCTGACCCTGCGGGTGAATGTGGAAAACCTGACCAACAAGAACTACTGGGCCTCGGCTAACGGTGGTTACCTGACCCAGGGTGATCCGCGACTGGTGAAGTTCTCCGGCACCATTGACTTCTGATAATCCGGCCGGTGGTGGTGCGGTGTCGCGTAAATCGAGCGCCGCCCGCGCGGCGCTGGATCTGCAACGTGCAACAAGGAGCGAGGCAAACACGCACCCCTACGAAACTTCAACCTCTAAAAACGCCGCCTCCAGCAACTGTCGCGTGTACGGGTGCTGCGGCGCATGGAAGATCGCCTGCGCATCCCCTTGTTCAACCACCTGCCCATGCTTGATCACCATCAACTGGTGGCTCAGCGCCTTGACCACCGCCAGGTCATGGCTGATGAACAGGTAGGTCAGGTTGTACTTCTGCTGCAGACTGCGCAGCAACTCGACCACCTGCCGCTGCACGGTACGGTCCAGCGCTGACGTGGGTTCATCCAGCAGAATCAGTGCTGGTTTCAACACCAGCGCCCGGGCAATGGCGATGCGCTGGCGCTGGCCGCCGGAAAACTCATGGGGGTAGCGGTGGCGTGTGCGGGGGTCCAGGCCTACCTCCTCCAGGGCCGCGATAATCGCTGCTTCCTGTTCCTGCGCGGTGCCAATGCCGTGAATGCGCAGCCCTTCGCCCACAATGTCCGCCACGCACATACGCGGGCTCAGGCTGCCAAACGGATCCTGGAACACCACCTGCATTTCCCGCCGCAGCGGCCGTACGGCCTTCTGGTTCAGCCCTTGCAAGTCCTGCCCATGGAAACGGATGCCTCCCTGGCTGGAAATCAGCCGCAGGATCGCCAGACCGAGCGTTGACTTGCCCGACCCGGACTCCCCGACAATCCCCAGCGTTTGCCCTTGGGGCAAGCTGAAGTTGACCCCGTCCACGGCCTTTACATGGTCAACCGTGCGCCGCAGCAGCCCCTTCTTGATCGGGAACCACACCTTGAGATCATCCACCTCCAGCAGTGGCGCGCCGACCGGGTTGTGGGCCGGCAGCCCGCTGGGCTCAGCATTGATCAGCATCTGTGTGTAGTGGTGCTGTGGCGCGCTGAACAGCGTGGCACATTCGGCTTGCTCGACAATTTTCCCGCGCTGCATCACGCACACGCGGTGGGCGATGCGACGCACCAGGTTCAGGTCATGGCTGATCAGCAGCAGCGCCATGCCCAGGCGCGCCTGCAGTTCCTTGAGCAGGTCGAGAATTTTCAACTGCACGGTCACGTCGAGCGCCGTGGTCGGCTCATCTGCAATCAGCAGTTCAGGCTCGTTGGCCAGTGCCATGGCGATCATCACCCGTTGGCGTTGCCCGCCCGACAGCTCATGGGGCAGGGCCTTCAAGCGCTTGTGCGGCTCGGGAATGCCGACCAGATCCAGTAGCTCCAGGGTGCGAGCGGTCGCTTCCTTGCCGCTCAGGCCCTTGTGCAGCAAAAGGATTTCGTTGATCTGCTTCTCGATGCAGTGCAGCGGGTTGAGCGAGGTCATCGGCTCCTGGAAGATCATCGCGATGCGGTTGCCTCGGATTCGCTGCAAGGTCTTCTCGTTCTGCTGCAGCAGGTCCTTGTCCTGGTAACGGATGCTGCCGCTGGGGTGGCGGGCCAAGGGGTAGGGCAGCAGGCGCAGGATCGAGTGCGCGGTGACCGATTTGCCCGAGCCGCTTTCGCCCACCAGCGCCAGTGTCTCGCCTTTGCGGATATCGAAGCTGATGCCGTCTACCACCCGGTTGATCTGGTCCCCGGTCACGAACTCCACTGCCAGGTCCCGCACTTCGATCAGGTTCTGTTCACTCATGTCACTTCCTCGGGTCGAAGGCATCGCGGGCGGATTCGCCGATGAACACCAGCAGGCTCAGCATCAGCGCCAGCACCGCAAAGGCGCTGATGCCCAGCCATGGCGCTTGCAGGTTGGACTTGCCCTGGGCTACCAGTTCGCCCAGCGATGGCGAACCGGCGGGCAGGCCGAAGCCGAGGAAGTCCAGGGCAGTGAGGGTGCCGATAGCGCCGGTGAGAATGAACGGCATGAAGGTCATGGTCGAGATCATGGCGTTGGGCAGGATATGGCGGTACATGATTGCGCCGTTGCGCATGCCCAGGGCACGGGCGGCGCGCACGTATTCCAGGTTGCGCCCGCGCAGGAACTCGGCGCGGACCACATCCACCAGGCTCATCCACGAGAACAGCAGCATGATACCCAGCAGCCACCAGAAGTTAGGCTGCACAAAGCTGGCCAGGATGATCAGCAGGTACAGCACCGGCAGGCCCGACCAGATTTCCAGGAAGCGCTGCCCGGCCAGGTCGACCCAGCCGCCATAGAAGCCCTGCAAGGCGCCGGCGATGACGCCGACGATGGAGCTGGCCACCGTCAAGATGAGGGCGAACAGTACCGAAATGCGAAAGCCGTAGATTACCCGCGCCAGCACGTCTCGGCCCTGGTCGTCGGTACCCAGCCAGTTATCGGTCGAGGGCGGAGCGGGGGCGGGCACGCGCAGGTCGTAGTTGATGCTTTGATAGCTGAACGGGATTGGCGCCCACAGCACGAAGCTGTCTTTCTTCGCCAGCAGTTCGCGGATGTACGGGCTTTTGTAGTTGGCCTCCAGCGGGAATTCGCCGCCGAAGGTGGTTTCCGGGTAGCGCTTGAACGCCGGGAAGTACCATTCACCGTCGTAACGCACGGCAACGGGCTTGTCATTGGCGATCAGCTCAGCGCCCAGGCTCAGGCCGAACAGGATCAGGAACAGCCACAGCGACCACCAGCCACGGCGGTTTGCCTTGAAACGCTCGAAGCGCCGGCGGTTGAGGGGGGACAAGGCCATGTCAGTGCTCCCGGCTGGCGAAGTCGATGCGTGGATCGACCAGGGTGTAGGTCAGGTCGCCGATCAGTTTCACCACCAGCCCTAACAGGGTGAAGATGAACAGGGTGCCGAAGACCACCGGGTAGTCGCGGTTGATGGCCGCTTCGAAACTCATCAGGCCCAGGCCGTCGAGGCTGAAGATGACCTCGATCAGCAACGACCCGGTGAAGAAGATGCCGATGAACGCCGACGGGAACCCGGCAATCACCAGCAGCATGGCGTTACGGAATACGTGGCCGTACAGCACCCTTGGCCGGCTGAGGCCCTTGGCCTTGGCGGTGACCACATATTGCTTGTTGATCTCGTCGAGGAAGCTGTTTTTGGTCAGCAGGGTCATGGTGGCGAAGTTGCCGATGACCAGTGCGGTGATCGGCAGCACCAGGTGCCAGAAGTAGTCCAGCACCTTGCCGGTGGTGCTCAGTTCGTCGAAGTTGTTGGAGGTGAGGCCACGCAGCGGGAACCAGTCGAAGTAGCTGCCACCGGCGAACAGCACGATCAGCAGGATGGCGAACAGGAACGCCGGGATGGCATAGCCGACGATGATCGCCGAGCTGGTCCACACGTCGAAGTGGCTGCCGTGGCGCACGGCTTTGGCGATGCCCAGCGGGATTGACACCAGGTACATGATCAGCGTGCTCCACAGCCCCAGCGAGATCGACACCGGCATCTTCTCCACGATCAGGTCGATTACCTTGGCATCGCGGAAGAAACTGTCGCCGAAGTCCAGCCGGGCGTAGTTCTTGATCATGATCCACAGGCGCTCGGGCGGCGACTTGTCGAAGCCGTACATGCTCTCGATTTCGGCGATCAGCGCCGGGTCCAGGCCCTGGGCGCCACGGTAGTTGGAGCCGGCCACGGAAACCTCGGCGCCACCTCCGGCAATGCGGCTGGTGGCGCCTTCGAAGCCTTCGAGCTTGGCGATCATCTGCTCGACCGGGCCACCGGGTGCGGCCTGGACGATGATGAAGTTGATGATGAGGATACCGAACAGGGTCGGGATGATCAGCAGCAGGCGGCGCAGGATGTAGGCCAGCATCTTAGTTGGCCTCGTCCGCAGGGGCTTCGCTGACCGCCGGGGTTACCCCGGGCTTGATCCACCAGGTGTCGATGCCGATGTCGTATTTGGGCGACACTTTCGGGTGGCCGATGTGGTTCCAGTAGGCCACGCGCCAGGTCTTGATGTGCCAGTTGGGGATCACGTAGTAGCCCCATAGCAACACGCGGTCGAGGGCACGGCAGTGGTCGATCAGGCTCTGGCGAGAGTCGGCGTTGATCAGTTGTTCCACCAACTGGTCGATGGCCGGATCGCGCAGGCCGATGAAGTTGCGGCTGCCGGGGTTGTCGGCGGCGGCACTGGACCAGAACTCGCGCTGTTCGTTACCCGGCGAGTTGGACTGTGGGTAGCCGCCGACGATCATGTCGTAGTCACGTGAACGCAGGCGGGTGATGTACTGGGAAACGTCGACCCGGCGGATGCTCAGGTCAATGCCGAGGTCGGCGAGGTTCCGCTTGAACGGCAGCAGAATGCGTTCGAACTCGGTCTGCGCCAGCAAGAACTCGATGGTTACCGGCTTGCCTTGGGCGTCGACCATCTTGTCATCGACGATTTTCCAGCCGGCGTCCTGCAGCAGCTTGTAGGCCTGGCGCTGCTGCTCGCGGATCATGCCGCTGCCGTCGCTGACCGGGTTCTTGTAAGCCTCGGTGAATACCTGATCGGGGATTTTGCCCCGCAGCGGCTCGAGGATGTTCAGCTCGTTGGGGCCAGGCAAGCCATGGGCGGCCATTTCCGAATTCTCGAAGTAGCTGCCGGTGCGGGTGTAGGCGCCGTTGAACAGCTGCTTGTTGGTCCACTCGTAGTCCAGCAGAAGGCTCAGTGCCTTTCGCACGCGAATGTCCTGGAACACCGGGCGGCGGATGTTGAAGACGAAACCTTGCATGCCGGTGGGGTTGCCATTGGGCAGCTCTTCCTTGATCAGGCGGCCTTCGCGCACGGCGGGCACGTTGTAGGCGGTGGCCCAGTTCTTCGCGCTGACTTCCAGTGCATAGTCGAACGCCCCGGCCTTGAGTGCTTCCAGGGCGACGGTGGTGTCGCGGTAGGAATCGAAGGTCATGACGTCGAAGTTGTAGAAGCCACGGTTGATCGGCAGGTCCTTCGCCCAGTAGTCCTTGACCCGCTCGTAGCGCACCGAGCGGCCGGCCTTGACCTCGGCGACCTTGTACGGGCCGCTGCCCAGGGGGATTTCCAGGTTGCCACGGTTGAAGTCGCGGTTTTCATACCAGTGCTTGGGCAGCACGGGCAGTTGGCCGAGAATCAGCGGCAGCTCGCGGTTGCCCTTGTGCTTGAACCTGAACAGCACCTTCAGCGGGTCTTCGGCGACCACCTCAGCGACGTCGGCGTAGTACTGGCGGTACAGCGGTGCACCGTCCTTGATCAGGGCGTTGAAAGTGAACACCACGTCCTCGGCGCGCATCGGGTGGCCGTCGTGGAAGCGGGCTTCGGGGCGCAGGTAGAAGCGCACCCAGCTGTTGTCCGGGGCTTTCTCGATTTTGCCGGCCACCAGGCCGTATTCGGTGAACGGCTCGTCCTGGCTCTGGCGCATCAGCGTGTCGTAGATGCTGGCGATGTTCTCGGCCGATACGCCTTTGTTGATGAACGGGTTGAGGCTGTCGAAGCCGCCGAAGCTGGACTGGCGGAAGGTGCCGCCCTTGGGCGCGTCGGGGTTGACGTAGTCGAAGTGCTTGAAGTCGGCAGGGTACTTGGGTGGCTCGTCGTACAGGGTGAGCGCGTGCTGCGGTGCGGCCAGGGTGGGAAGGCTCAGGCAGGCGAGCAACAGGCTGCATGCCAGCCGGCGCAGGCGGTGCGTTGGCGTCATTGGGCTTTCTCCGAAGTCTTGATCCACCAGCTGTTCAGCCCGAGGGTATAGGGCGGCGTGGTGACGAAGGCGAACCGGTTGCGGTAGGCCAGGCGATGGTTGTCGAGGTACCAGTTGGGGATCATGTAGTACTGCCATGAGAGCACGCGGTCCAGGGCGCGGGCGGCGGCGACCTGATCGTCGCGGGTGCGTGCGGCCAGCAGGGTGTCGAGCAGGTGATCGACCACCGGGTCCTTGACCCCAGCATAGTTCTTGCTGCCCTTGGTCGCGGCCTGGCTGGAATGAAAGTACAGCCACTGCTCCAGGCCGGGGCTCAGGGTCTGGTTCAAGGTCATCAGAATCATGTCGAAATCGAACTGGTCCAGACGTTGTTTGTACTGGGCACGGTCCACGGTGCGCAAGCGTGCATCGATGCCGATGCTGGCCAGGTTTTCGACATAAGGTTGCAGGATGCGTTCAAGGTTGGGGTTAACCAGCAGCAGTTCCATGCGCAGTTGCTGGCCCTTGCTGTCGAGCAGGCGCTGGCCGTTCAGCTTCCAGCCAGCCTCGGCAAGCAGGCCCAAGGCCTGGCGCAGGGTCTGGCGGTTGATGCCGCGGCCATCGGTCTGGCTGACCTTGTAGGGTTCGCTGAACAGCTTGGCCGGCAACTGGTCGCGGAACGGCGCCAGTAACAGCCATTCCTTACCGGTAGGCACGCCGCTGGCGGCGAACTCGCTGTTGGGGTAGTAACTGGTCGAGCGGCGGTAGGCGCTGCTGAACAGGGCGCGGTTGGTCCACTCGAAGTCCAGCATCAGGCCCAGCGCCTGGCGTACCCGTGGGTCGCTGAAGGTGGCCCGACGGCTGTTCATGAACAGGCCCTGGGTTTGCGTGGGGATGCGGTGCGGGATCTGCGCCTTGATCACCTCGCCGCGGCGCACGGCCGGGAAGTTGTAGCCGTTGGCCCAGTTCTTCGCCTGGTGCTCGATGTAGATGTCGAATTCGCCAGCCTTGAACGCTTCGAACGCGACCGTGGCGTCGCGGTAGAACTCGTATTCCACGCGCTTGAAGTTGTACTTGCCACGGTTGACCGCGAGGTCCTTGCCCCAATAGTTCTTCACCCGTTCGAACACCAGCCGGCGCCCGGGTTGTACCTGGGTGATGCGGTAGGGGCCGCTGCCCAAGGGTGGCTCGAAGGTAGTGGCTTTGAAGTCGCGCTTTTGCCAGTAGTGCTTGGGCAGCACCGGCATTTCGCCCAGGCGCAGGATCAGCAGCGGGTTGCCGGCGCGCTTGAACACGAAACGGATGCGCAGCGGGCCGAGGATGTCTACCCGCTGCACTTCCTGCAGGTTGGTGCGGTAGATCGGGTGGCCGTCCTTGAGCAACGTGCGATAGGAAAAGGCCACGTCTGCCGAAGTGATCGGCTGGCCGTCATGCCAGCGGGCTTCCGGGCGCAGGTTGAACACCACCCAGCTGCGGTCCTCGCTGTATTCGACCGAACGGGCGATCAGGCCGTAGCTGGAGGTCGGCTCGTCACCCGACGGGTCGTACTGGCCGGTGCCGACCATCAGCGGCTCGTTCAGCTCGCTGATGCCGTACTGCTGGAAATTGGGCGTGGTGATCGGGCTCGACCCCTTGAAGGTGTAGGGGTTGAGGGTATCGAAGGTGCCAAAAGCCATGGCGCGCAAGGTACCGCCCTTGGGCGCTTGCGGGTTGACCCAGTCGAAATGGGTGAATGTGGCTGGGTACTTGAGCGTGCCGAACTGCGCGTATCCGTGGCTTTCGCTCACCATCGCGGCTACGGGAAAGCTCAAGGCCAGGCTGAGTGACAGCAGGAGGGGACGTATCAAGTCGGCATCCGATCCAGAGGCGTTGGGCTTTGATCGGGTACAGTAACAGCTTGGTGAGATTGGAAAAAGAGCGTCCGAATGGACGCTCCATCTTGATCTCAACCTGGATAACGGGCGATGCCGATCAAGTTGGCGTTATCTTCTGAAGTGAATTGGATTTTGTATTCGGTGCCGTGCTGGTCGGTCAGAACCCAGTACGTGTTCGCAACCCAATTGTCCGGCACATCCCGCTCTTGGCGAAAGCGCAGCGCGTTCATCTGCCCAGGTACCTGATTGACGGTTATGTCGGTGTTGAGCACTTTGTGCGTCAGCTGCTTTCCAGCAGGATATACAAAATGAAGATACGAAATGTGAGAGGAGAAAGTACCCCTCATGAAATGGTCTGAATAGGCTACCAGGATAGGCGCCACGGCCGGCTTCAAGCGCCTATGGTCGCCTCTGTCATGTTGCGCAGATTTGGCGATCTGGTACTGGGGATCGATAAAACGCAAGGTATAGAGGTCGAAGTCGCCATCATCGTTGATCAGGTACTCCGCCCGGGTAAAACTGAAGACATCATGAATGTTGGCTTCGAAGCGTTGGAGCTGGCTGTTTTGAGACGGTGCCATGGGTGCAGCCTCTTAGATGGAGTGGAGGCTGCAGCTTCAGCTGTTGGAGGTTGCGCGAGGTATTACCCGATTACCACACCATGGCAGGTGTACCCGGAGCTTCAGATCAATGCGACAAGTAAACGGTCAGTGTCTGCCCGGGCTTCAATGCATGCCCGCTGCGCGGGTTCCAGCGCTTGAGGTGCTGCATCTCAACGTTGAAACGCTTGGCCACCAGGTACAGCGAGTCGCCCTTGCGTACTTTGTACTGGGTAGAGCGCTTGCCGGAAGCAGCAACCCGATTGCCGGCGGCGCTCGGCCCATTCCCACCGCGCAGGGCCAGCACCTGGCCGGCACGCAGGCTGTTGCCGGACAGGCGGTTCCAGCGCTTGATGTCACTGACCGAAACGCGGTTGGCCTTGGCGATGGCGCCCAGGTTGTCGCCACGCTTGACCCGGTAGCTGCGTGCCGCTACCGGCGCCTTGGCTTCGGCCACAGCGCGGGCGAACACGGCCTTGTTTGGTTGCAGGCTGACCAGTTGCTCGGGCTTGAGGTTGGACAGGCTGTCGCTCAGCAACTGCGCTTTGGCGGTTGGTACCAACAGCTGCTGCGGGCCGTCCACGGTCATGCGCTTCTTGAAGGCCGGGTTGAGCTGGATCAGCTCGTCTTCGTCGATATTGGCAAAGGCCGCTACCCGCGACAGGTCCAGGCGATCATTGATGGCTACCGCTTCGAAGTAGGGCTCGTTGGCGATCGGGTTCAGGTTGACGCCATAGGCTTCAGGCGTGAGTACCACCTGCGACAAGGCCAGCAGCTTGGGCACATAGTCGCGGGTTTCCTGCGGCAGCGGCAGGTTCCAGTAGTCGGTTGGCAGGCCGAGCCTTTCGTTGCGTTCCATGGCGCGGCTGACCGTGCCTTCGCCGGCGTTGTAAGCGGCCAGGGCCAGCAGCCAGTCGCCGTTGAACATGTCGTGCAGGCGGGTCAGGTAATCCAGTGCTGCGTTGGTCGACGCGGTGATATCGCGGCGGCCATCGTAGAAGTTGGTCTGGCGCAGGTTGAAGTGGCGACCTGTCGCTGGCATGAACTGCCACATGCCGGCTGCGCTGGCACGTGAATAGGCCATCGGGTTGTAGGCGCTCTCGATGGCGGGCAGCAGCGCCAGCTCCAGCGGCATGTCGCGCTCTTCAAGACGCTCGACAATGTAGTGCAGGTAGAGGCTGCCGCGCTCACCGGCGCTTTCGATGAAGGTGGGGTTGCTGGCGAACCACAGGCGCTGCTGCTCGATGCGCGGGTTGACGTCGATGCTGTCCTGCAGGGCGAAGCCCTGGCGCATGCGCTCCCAAACGTCCTGCGGCGTTTTCTCAACCGGCTTGACCAGCAGCGGTGCAGGCTTGTGCTTGATCCGCGCCTGGTAATTGTGCGCGCGAACGCTTTCGGAGTCGTCAAGCTGACGGGTGCTCTGGCAGCCCACCAGGGTGGCGGCCAGCGCCAACGCACTGATTTGGGCCAGGCGCGTCAAGGCGACTGAATGAGCGGTTCTGCGGCTACGGGAAGACATCGGCTGGGACAGGTATCCGGGCAAAAAATTTCGGCGATTCTAGAAACCGCTCCCGGCCGGGTCAACCGTTGTCAGCGCTTTGCGATATATCTTGAGGTTATCAGAAGGTGTCCTTCCAAGACCTCAAGGCAGCAAAAACAGTGACCTGCGAGTCGTTTGAATGTCCCTTCCATTCGTCTGCTTTTTGTTTAACTAATGTTTCAGAGGTGCGCAGGAAGGGGTTGGTGAGGCGTTCCAGGCCAATCGTTGATGGCAAGGTGATGCGATTGTCGGCGCGCAAACGGGTAACGTCCTCGAACCGCTCAAGAACGTGCGGGTTGGTGGGTTCCACCGCCTTGGCAAAGCGCAGGTTGCTGAGGGTGTATTCGTGGGCGCAGTACACTTCAGTTTGTGGCGGCAGCGCCGCCAGGCGGGCGAGGGCCGGTTGCATCTGTTCGGGTGTACCCTCGAACATTCGCCCGCACCCGGCGGCGAACAGGGTGTCGCCACTGAACAATACTGGCGTCGGCGGCTGATCGCTGAAGAACGCGATATGCCCCAAGGTGTGGCCAGGCACCGCCAGGACCTGAAACGTCACGCCAAGCACCGTCACTGGGTCGCCGTCGTCCAGCGCCAGGTCGCGGCAGGGAATGTGCTCGTTGGCCGGGCCGCAGACCCGTGCGTCGGTCAGTTGCTTGAGCCGTTGCACGCCGCCGACATGGTCGTTGTGGTGGTGGGTAATCAGGATGTCGCTGAGCACCCAGTCTGGGTTGGCCGACAGCCAGCGTTCCACTGGGCCGGCATCTCCGGGGTCGACCACCGCGCAGCGGCGTTTGGCAGTATCCTGTAACAACCAGATGTAGTTGTCGGAGAAAGCGGGGAGAGCATCGATCTGTATCATGGTGCGGATCCGATTCGCCAAGCGTGGCACATGAAGGCATCTTAGCCGCGATGGCGCGGTGGGAGAACCTTCGAGGGAGAGCGCAATGACCGACCAAGCCTTTGCCCAGGCCGACCCGGACTGGGTCAAGCTGATCAGCCTGGCCCGTGAGTGGTTCAATGGCCCGCTCGGCCAGCTGATGCTCAAGGAAGAGGAAAAACTGCTGGAAGAAGAGCTCGGGCGCTTCTTCGGGGGTTACCTCGTGCACTACGGCCCCTGCGCGGAGCCGCCGCCCAGCGCCCCCCAGGTGCAGCGCAACGTGCGCCTTGGGGCGCCGCTACCAGGGGTGGAGATTGCCTGTGAAGAACAGGCCTGGCCATTGAGCGAGCACGCCGCCGATGTGGTGGTGCTGCAACATGGGCTGGATTTCAGCCTGTCGCCTCACGGTTTGCTGCGCGAGGCCGCCAGCGCCGTACGCCCGGGCGGGCACCTGCTGATCGTCGGGATCAACCCGTGGAGCAGTTGGGGCATGCGCCACTTCTTCAGCCATGATGCCCTGCGCAAGGCCCGCTGTATCTCGCCGTCGCGGGTAGGCGACTGGCTCAACCTGCTGGGCTTCGCGCTGGAGAAACGCCGCTTCGGGTGCTATCGTCCGCCGCTTGCCTCACCGGCCTGGCAGCAGCGCCTGGCGGGCTGGGAACGGGTGGCTGGCGGCTGGCAGACCTCTGGTGGCGGGGTGTACCTGCTGGTGGCGCGCAAGATGGTGGTGGGCCTGCGGCCGTTGCGCCCGGAGCGCCGCGAGCCGATGGGCAAGTTGCTGCCGCTGCCGCTGGCCAAGGTGAACCGCACGGCGGCCAACCCTGAAACTGACAAGCACTGAATTCAAGAGTGGTACATGAGCGATAGCGTCGAAATGTTTACCGATGGTGCCTGCAAAGGCAATCCTGGCCCGGGTGGCTGGGGCGTCCTGATGATCTACAAGGGCGTCGAGAAGGAACTGTGGGGCGGCGAACGTGAAACCACCAACAATCGCATGGAACTGATGGCGGCCATCCAGGGGCTGATGTCGCTCAAGCGTGAGTGCGACGTGGTGCTGACCACTGACTCGCAGTACGTGATGAAGGGTATCAACGAGTGGATGGTCAACTGGAAGAAGCGCGGCTGGAAAACCGCAGCCAAAGAGCCGGTGAAAAATGCCGACCTGTGGCAGCAGCTCGATGAACAGGTCAACCGCCACAAGGTGAGCTGGAAGTGGGTGCGCGGCCACATTGGTCACCCCGGGAACGAGCGCGCCGACCAACTGGCCAACCGTGGGGTCGATGAGGTGCGCGCCCAGCGTTGAGCTGGGGTACAATTGCGGCCTTTGTAACTGATGCAAGTTGGAGCGCCCCGCGTGGAGCAGCAGCAAGATAAACGCTTCGTCATTCTCGATACCGAAACCACGGGTATGCCGGTCAGCGAAGGCCACCGCATCATCGAGATTGGCTGTGTCGAGGTCATCGGCCGGCGCCTCACCGGGCGGCACTTCCACGTCTACCTGCAGCCGGACCGCGAGAGTGACGAGGGCGCTATCAACGTCCACGGCATCACCGATACCTTCCTGGTCGGCAAGCCACGCTTTGGCGATGTAGCCGAGGAATTCTTCGAATTCATCCAGGGCGCCACGCTGGTCATCCATAACGCGGCGTTTGACGTTGGCTTCATCAACAACGAATTCGCCTTGCTGGGCCAGCAGCATCGCGCTGACATTTCGCAACATTGCACCATCCTCGACACCCTGTTGCTGGCGCGCTCGCGCCACCCGGGGCAGCGCAACAGCCTCGATGCGCTCTGTAAACGCTACGACATCGACAACTCGGGCCGTGAGTTGCACGGCGCATTGCTCGACTCGGAACTGCTGGCTGACGTCTACCTGGCGATGACCGGTGGCCAGACCAGCCTGTCGCTGGCTGGCCATGGGGCGGATGCCGAAGATGACGGGCAGGGCGCTGGCGGCAGCGAGATCCGCCGCATTGTCGGGCGTACGCCGGGGCGGGTGATCATGGCCAGTACCGAGGAACTGGAGGCGCATGCCGAGCGGCTGGCCGCCGTTGCCAAGTCGGCGGGTGGGCCCTCCATGTGGCAGGTCCTTACCGAGACGTCAACAGGGTAATTTTTTCTGCTTGCCGTGGGTTGTGTGGCGCCTTTGAGATCGAGCGCCGCCCGCGCGGCGCTCGATCTACGCGTCACCTCAACGCTCAAGACCGGCCCGTCAACTACCCTGAAGTGGACGCCATGTCCTTCGGAGGTAGCCACCTGATGTACAAGGACCTCAAGTTCCCGATCCTCATCGTCCACCGCGCCATCAAGGCCGACAGTGTCGCTGGCGAGCGCGTGCGGGGTATCGCCGAGGAACTGCGCCAGGATGGCTTCGCCATTCTCGCCGCCGCTGACCACGCCGAAGCCCGTCTGGTCGCCGCCACTCACCACGGCCTGGCCTGCATGCTGATCGCTGCCGAAGGCGTGGGTGAGAATACCCACCTGCTGCAGAACATGGCCGAACTGATCCGCCTGGCCCGCCTGCGCGCACCCGATCTGCCGATTTTCGCCCTGGGTGAGCAGGTAACCCTGGAAAACGCCCCCGCCGAAGCCATGAGCGAGCTTAACCAGCTGCGTGGCATTCTTTACCTGTTCGAAGACACCGTGCCGTTCCTCGCCCGCCAGGTGGCGCGTGCCGCACATACCTACCTTGACGGCTTGCTGCCGCCGTTTTTCAAAGCCTTGGTGCAGCATACCGCGCAGTCCAACTATTCTTGGCACACCCCGGGCCACGGCGGTGGCGTGGCCTACCACAAAAGCCCGGTGGGCCAGGCGTTTCATCAGTTCTTCGGGGAAAACACCCTGCGCTCGGACCTCTCCGTATCCGTGCCGGAACTCGGCTCGCTGCTCGACCACACCGGCCCCTTGGCCGAGGCTGAAGCCAGGGCGGCGCGTAACTTCGGTGCTGACCACACCTTCTTCGTCATCAATGGTACTTCCACGGCCAACAAGATCGTCTGGCACGCCATGGTCGGCCGTGACGACCTGGTGCTGGTGGACCGCAACTGCCACAAGTCGGTGGTTCACGCAATTATCATGACTGGCGCCGTTCCGCTGTACCTGTGCCCGGAGCGCAACGAGCTGGGTATCATCGGCCCGATCCCGCTCAGCGAATTCAGCCCCGAGGCTATCGAGGCGAAGATCCAGGCCAACCCCCTTGCCCGTGAAAGCGGGCGGCGCATCAAGCTGGCGGTGGTGACCAACTCCACCTACGACGGGCTGTGTTACCACGCCGGGATGATCAAGCAGTGCTTGGGTGCGAGTGTGGAGGTGCTGCACTTCGACGAAGCCTGGTTTGCCTATGCGGCGTTTCATGATTTCTTCAGCGGGCGCTATGCCATGGGCACGGCCTGCACGGCGGGCAGCCCGCTGGTGTTCAGTACCCATTCCACCCACAAATTGCTGGCCGCGTTCAGCCAGGCCTCGATGATCCATGTGCAGGACGGGGCCAGGCGGCAACTGGACCGAGACCGCTTCAACGAAGCGTTCATGATGCATATCTCGACCTCGCCGCAGTACAGCATCCTTGCCTCGCTGGATGTAGCCTCGAGCATGATGGAAGGGCCGGCGGGGCATTCACTGCTGCAAGAGATGTTCGACGAAGCGTTGAGTTTTCGTCGTGCCCTGGCCAACTTGCGGGAGCACATTGCTGCGGATGACTGGTGGTTCAGTATCTGGCAACCGCCGGGCACCGAAGGTATCCAGCGCCTGGCCGCGCAGGACTGGTTGCTGCAACCGGGTGCCGAGTGGCATGGCTTTGGCGAAGTGGTGGACGACTACGTGCTGCTCGACCCGCTCAAGGTCACATTGGTAATGCCGGGCCTGAGTGCGGGTGGTGTGCTGGGCGAGCATGGCATCCCGGCGGCGGTGGTCAGCAAATTTCTCTGGGAGCGGGGGCTGGTGGTGGAGAAAACCGGCCTGTACAGCTTCCTGGTGCTGTTTTCCATGGGCATTACCAAAGGCAAGTGGAGCACTTTGCTGACGGAGTTGCTGGAATTCAAACGCCACTATGATGGCAACACAGCCCTGAGCAGTTGTCTGCCGAGCGTGGTGGCAGCTGATGCTTCACGCTACCAGAGGATGGGGTTGCGCGACCTGTGTGACCAGTTGCATGACTGCTACCGCGCCAATGCCACGGCCAAGCAACTGAAGCGGCTGTTCACGCGTTTGCCGGAGGTGGCCGTGAGCCCGGCCCGTGCCTATGACCAGATGGTGCGTGGGGACGTGGAGGCGGTGCCGATCGAGGCGCTGCTGGGGCGTGTGGCAGCGGTGATGCTGGTGCCGTATCCGCCCGGTATTCCATTGATCATGCCGGGCGAGCGGTTCACCGAGGCGACCCGCTCGATACTCGACTACCTGGCCTTCGCCCGGGCATTCAACCAGGGCTTCCCCGGTTTTGTCGCCGACGTGCATGGCCTGCAGAACGAGAGCGGCCGTTACACCGTGGACTGCATCACGGAATGCGAATGATCTCGACGCCGCTGCGCGCCAGTTCGAAGCGGTTTTCACCGAGGTGGTTGACCTTGTCGCCGATGGCCAGGCGGTAAGTGGTGATGGGGGCGCCCAGCGTGCTGCCGTCAAGTTGCAAGGTGGACTCCTGGAACTCGTGCACGGGGTAGATACGGCCTTCGGCGTCACGGGCGTGGAATTGGCCGACCATTACTGCTGCCATTTGGGTGGAAACCTCTGAATTACGTAGAAAATGTCTGAAGGCATAGACCGTGCAACAGCCTCGGAAGTTTTCACCCTGAGGAAAAAAAACCAAAGCGCCGAGCAACGGTCATCTATAACTACAACGTCCCTTTACCCAGCAAAGGTTGGAAATTGCCATGAGCCAGGTGTATTCGGTAGCGGTTGTCGTGGGTAGCTTGCGCAAGGAGTCGTACAACCGCAAGGTCGCCCGCGCACTTTCGGAGCTGGCGCCGTCCAGCCTTGCCCTGAAGATCGTCGAAATTGGCGATTTGCCGTTGTACAACGAGGACGTCGAGGCCGAAGCGCCGCCAGAGGCGTGGAAGCGTTTTCGCGAGGAGATCCGCCGCAGTGATGCGGTGCTGTTCGTTACCCCGGAATACAACCGCTCGGTGCCTGGTTGCCTGAAAAATGCCATCGACGTGGGTTCGCGGCCCTACGGGCAAAGTGCCTGGGGTGGCAAGCCGACGGCGGTGGTGAGTGTATCGCCCGGGGCCATTGGAGGCTTTGGCGCCAACCATGCCGTGCGCCAGTCGCTGGTGTTTCTGGACATGCCATGCATGCAAATGCCCGAGGCCTACATTGGCGGGGCAGCAAGCCTGTTCGAGGACTCGGGCAAGCTCAACGACAAGACCCGGCCATTCTTGCAGGCGTTTGTCGACAAGTTTGCTTCGTGGGTGAAGTTGAACAGGGCGGTTTGATCCGCAATCATTGGGTGAGCGCGGTCTTTGTAGGAGCAGCACAAGGCTGCTCCTGCAGAAACACTGCGCTGCATGTTCTAGCGGAAGCTGTAGGAAACACCGGCGTAAACGCCAAACCCTTCGCCCGGCGTCGAACGGGCGTTGTCCTGGCCGGCATCGTTGTAGGTGGGTGTCACTGTCGCCGCATAGCGCTTGTTGGTCAGGTTGCGCAGGTCCAGCCACGTCTGCCAGTCCTGTTTGGGTGAATTCCAGCCCAGGCGCGCGCCTAGCAAGGCATATGCATCGGCGTGATAGCTGTTGGCATAGTCCACCTGCACTTTCGACGCCATTTGCGTGTTGACCCCGGCGTAGAAGCCGCTCGGCCAGTCATAGCGCAGTTCGGCCTGGTAGTAGTGCATGGGGATGCCGGGCAGGCGGTTGTCGCCAAACTTGTCGTCATCACGGTAGTGGAAGTCGCTGAAGGTGTAGGCTTGGCGTACGCTCAGCTTGCCGGTACCGGCGCGTTCCCACAGGGTGCTGTCGAGGCCGGCTTCCACGCCTTGATGCACGGTGGCGCTGGCGTTGAACTCCGAGGTGAAGTTCGGCACCACTTCCACGGCCAGCAGTTCGTGGCGCACTTGCGAGTAGTACCAGGCAAGGTCCCAGTGGCCAAACGCCGAGTCGCCACGCGCCCCCAGCTCAAGGGTAGTGGCGGTCTGGTTCTGCATCTCGATCGGCTGGATCTGCTTGCCGCCTGTGCTGGGGGCGCTCCAGATCAGCGACCACGGGTGTGGCGGCTCCACCGAGCGGCTGAGATTGCCATACACCTGCAGGTCCGGGCGGATGTCGTAGCGCAACCCCAGGCGCGGTGCAAAGTCCCAGTCATGCATGCTCACCTTGTCGCCTTCGGCCGGGTAGGTCACGTCACTTTCGCGGCGCGTGTAGATCATGGCCAGGCCGGTGGTCAGCCAGAGGTTGGGCACCAGCTCCAGGTCATTACCTGCATGCACAACGGTGTCCGACCCCTGGTAAGTGAAATCGCGGGTACGTGCGCCGAACACATCGCCATTGCGCGCGAACTGCGAGGCTCCGCTGTTGGGCAGGTGCTTGGTGGTGCGCCAGCCGATGGTGGTCTTGCTCTCATGACCGAACAGGGTGTCGCGGCGGAAATAGTTCAGCGTACCGCTGACATCGGTGTAGGCCACTTTCAGGCGCATCGGGCCTTCGCGCAGGTCCATCGGGTAGTCGTGGTAGACCAGGCCGGCTTCCAGGCGCGTATCGTCGTCGAGGTAGAAGGTGGTTTTGTTGCCCACCCAGGTGCTGCCTGGCTGCGGGCGGCTGTCGTCGCGCGCCAGATAGGCGGGGTTGGCCGCGCGGGGGTGGTGCTTGATCTGGTCTTTGGTCAGGCGCCCGGCCAGTTCGTTTTCGGTCTCCCGGTAACGCAGGTAGAAGCGGGTTTCAAGGTTCGGGTTAAAGCGGTAGCCGACATTGGCGGCAATGCCCTTGGCGCTGCCGCTGCTGTGAGCCTGATAACCGTCATATTCCGAATCGGTCAGGGCCACGTAGTAGTCGAGATTGCCCAGCACTTGACCTGAGCTGATGTGCCGGTGCTGGTAACCGCGGCTGCCGACCTCGTAGCGCACCTGTAGCGGTGCGGCGTCGTAGCCGGTGTGGGTGACATAGTTGATCGCACCGCCCAGCGCAAGGGCTCCCTGGTCGAAACCGTTGGCGCCGCGCAGCACTTCGGCACGGCTCAGCCACAGCGGCTCGAACAGCTCGTAGGGGGTACCGCCCGGGCCCGTCAGGGGCAGGCCGTCGAACATCGTGTAAACCCCGGAGCCGTGGGCCCCCGGAGCGCGGTTGATGCCCGAGCCGCGGATCGACAGTTTGATGCCATCGTTGCCCGCCGATTGGGCAAAAACGCCGGGCTGGTAGGCCAGCACATCCTGGTTGCTGACAACCCGGCCTTGCCCTGCGCGTTGCATGTCTACCAGATTACTGGCGCCTGGCACCTCGCGCAGGCGTTCGCTGGCAGCTGACAGGTCGTTCTGCTCCTCATCGGTGATCAGCACCTGGCCTAATTCGACCGAGGTTGCTGCCAGGGCCGGCTGGGTGGCAGCAAAGGCAGCCAGCAGGCCAAGGCAGTGCGATGGGGGGAAAACGGAACGCATTGTACGACTCCAGGCGAAAAACGGATGGATAACGGCGTTGAGACGAGCGAAATGCCGCTTGGAGCACGCAGGAACTCAGCAAATTTCGTGAAGCCTTCATCAGATGGTTTTGTACGAAAGTTCTTTACAAGCCGCATCGGTGGAGAGGGGGGGCGTGCGCTTCGTAAGGTGGCTGCAAATTGGCAGCGATGCCTCGCTCAACCAGCTGCGGAGTTCAAACATGACTGACAATGCCCGACATTTGCTGCAACACCCCGCTGACGCTCCGGTTCGCTTGACGCCACGTGAACAGCAGGTGCTGTTGTGGTGTGCTTATGGCAAAAGTTCCTGGGAGATAGGCCAGATCCTGGCGTGCAAGGAGTCGACCGTGAACTTTCATGTGTCCAACATCCTGCGCAAGTTCGATGTGCCTACACGGGTGGCGGCAGTGATCAAAGCCATCCGCTACGGCATGCTGGCCGGGCAGTGAGGAGGTGATGCATGGATAACGATCCTCGGCTGCCGCGCTTTGCCGATAGCCACGACCCGTTCTGGCCGCGGGTGGACCTGGGCAGGCTGCGTGAGCGCCTGCAACTGCAAGCGCCTGTCAGTGAGGTTGCACTTGAAGTAGCTGCCCGCTGTGCGGCCATCGACGCGGCACGCGAATTCGCTCGCTGGCGGGCAGTATTGCGAGAGCGCGGCTACAAGCGCCTCGAAGATGTCGCCGGGCATGACCATGGGCGTGCCTTGCGGGTGTGCTACATCCGGTTCGTCGAAGCGGCGGTCATGTACAGCCTGCGTTCGACTGCCTGCCTTTCTGTGCCGCGACGAGGGCAGTCCCATGCCTGAGCAATCTGTGCTGGATAACCTGGCATCGGCCTTCTTGGCGCTGCTCGGTGTGGATGGCAATGTACTGTTCGCTGCGCTGCTGGGGGCATTGCTGGTCAGTGCGGCGCGCGATCGGTTGATTACCAATACAGCCAGGCGCCTGACGCTGAGCAAGAAATTGCTGTTGATATTCATCACCGTGGGTGTGGGCCATTTATTCGAACCACTGGTTTCGTCACTGGTGCCACTGTTGACCCGTGGCATGGCGGCATTCGTGGCTGCCGTGGTGGTGATCCCCATCAGCCTCAAGGTCATGGTGCTGGTGGACACGCTTGACCCGCGTGAGCTGATCCAGCGCTGGCGCCGGCGGGGTTAGCCACCAAGCTCACTCAACTGCCGCTCCAGTTGCTGGATACGCTGCTTGTCCTTGATGAACAGCAGGATGGCCTGGCGATCACTGGGCGATAGCGTACGCAGGCGCTCAAGCATGTCGCATTCCCAGCCTGCTTCATCAGGGCCTGCGGGGTGCTGATCGGCCTGGCCCAGCAACAGCCAGTCCAGTGAGCAGTCATACTGCCTGGCGATATCTATGCAAAGTGAGTATGGAATGCTGTCGCGCGTCTTCCAGCTGCTCAGCGTTTGTGGGCTCACCGAAAGTGCCCGGGACAGCTCGGCATCGGACTCTGAGCCGGTCAGCAGTTTAAGGCGCGTGAGCACCGCAGCAAGTACGTGAGTACTCATAACAAATATCCATGACTGGTTTAATGATATTCCATGGGCTTAAACTACTCGTTATGAATACAGCCCTGCGTTTTAAGGAGCACTTCTGCAATGAGAACCACCCAATTGAAGAATACACCCACAGTTGCAGCCAATACTTACACACAGGCTGGCTTGGGCAATGCTAGCAGGTACTTGCCGTGAGTACTTACAAGCTGGTTTGCCCGCATTGCCACAGCCGGATGCGCATACGTACTAGCGAGGGGCGCCATATTTTCCTGCGTATCGCTTATTTGCAATGCACCACCGAGGCGTGTGGCTGGTCAGTACGTGCCGAATTCGAAATGACCCATGAACTGTCCCCTAGTGGGATGCCCAATCCGGAAGTGTACCTGCCTTCGGCCAATGGTGATTTGCGCCAGGCCGCCCTGCCTGGAGCAGGCCAGCCCAGCCGGGTTGAGTGAGGCGTCACTGGGGGCAGGCCAAAAATACGCCGATAAAAAAACACCCCGCATAGGCGGGGTGTTTTGTGTTGCCGGGGCAATCAGCCTATCAGTTGCAGGCCGGCTTGCTGGACCAGCTCCAGCAGCGGTTGCGGGTAGACGCCGAGTACGAAGGCAAGAATGGCGATGGCCAGCAGCATGACGCCACCGGTGCGCTGTTCCCACTTCAGCGGGGCGTCATGGCGACGCAGGTTCGGCTCGACCAGGTACAGGGTGACCATGACGCGCAGGTAGTAGTAAACGCCGATGGCGCTACCGATCACCAGGGCACCGACCAGCCACCACAGGTGCGACTCTACGCCAGTGGCGATGATGTAGAACTTGCCGATGAAGCCAGCGGTCAGCGGGATGCCCGCCAGCGACAGCATCATCACGGTCAGTACGGCCGTCAGGTACGGACGGCGCCAGAACAGGCCGCGGTACTCATACAGTGCATCGGCGTCACGGCCGCCGTAAGGCGAGGACATCAGGGTGATGACACCGAAGGCACCCAGGCTGGTGATCACGTAGGTGACCAGATAAACGCCCATGGCTTCCAGGGCCAGGCCCTTGCTGGCAACCAGGGCAATGACCAGGTAGCCGAAGTGGGCGATGGACGAGTAACCCAGCAGGCGCTTGAGGTTGCTCTGGGTCAGCGCCAGCAGGTTGCCAATAAGGATCGAGGCCACGGCAATCACCGCCAGTACGGTGCTCAGCGCGCCGCTGCTGGCAGCAGGGGAGAGCATGAACAGGCGCACGACCACAGCGAACACCGCGACCTTGCTGGCGGTGGCCAGGAACGCGGCGACCGGCGCCGGGGCGCCTTCGTACACGTCCGGGGTCCACAGGTGGAACGGTACCAGCGACAGCTTGAAGGCCAGGCCGACCAGCATCATGCCCAGGCCCAGTTGGGCCACCAGGCTTGGCATGCTGGTGGTCGCCAGGGCTTTGCCGATCTGGTCAAAGCTCAGGCTACCTGCATCCGCGTACAGCAGGGCCATGCCGAACAGCAGGAAAGCCGAGCCTGCAGCCGACAGCACCATGTACTTGATGCCGGCTTCCAGTGAACGCTTGTTGAAGAACGCATACGCCACCAGGCCGTAGACCGGTACCGACAGCAGTTCCAGGCCAATGAACAGGCCGGCCAGGTGGTTGGCGCTGACCAGTACCAGGCCACCGAGTGCCGACATCAGCAGCAGCAGGTACAGTTCTTCACGGTTGCCCGGGAAGCCCTTGGAGCCTTCGCCAAGGTAGGCGTGGGCCAAGGTGACGCACGCCAGCGTCGCCACCAGGATGATCGCCATGTACAGGCAGGCGAACTTGTCGATGGTGATCAGCGCGGTGACGGCCAGCGGCGCTACCTTCAGCGCCGGCAGGATCGACAGCAGGGCCAGGTTCAGGCCCACGGTGGACAGCAGGAAGGTCTGCGAGTGGTTGCGCTTCCAGGCGATCGCCAGCATCACCACCACCGTGGTGATGGTGGTGATCAGCATCGGCGCCAATGCGATGAAGTGTTGAGTGGTGAATTCCATAGCGCTCTTACCGGGCCGAAGCGAGTTGAGTGAAAGCGGAACCGAGCCACTGCTGCACACCACTCATGGTGGCGGCAGAGGTGTCGAGGAACGGCTGCGGATACACGCCCAGCAGAATCAGCAGTCCCGCCAGGCCCAGCACCATGATCAGCTCGCGACCATCCATGCCAGCCAGCACGGTGTCGGCCTTGGCCGGGCCGAAGTAGGCGCGGTGGATCATGATCAGCGAGTAGACCGAACCGAATACCAGGCCGGTGGTGGCGATCACGGTGATCCATGGTACATGCGCGAAGCTGCCGATCAGGATCAGGAACTCGCCGACGAAGTTGCCGGTACCTGGCAGACCCAGGGAGGCAGCGGCGAAGAACAGGCTGATCGCCGGGAGGTAGGCGATGCGGTGCCACAGGCCACCCATCTGACGCATGTCACGGGTGTGCAGGCGCTCGTACAGCTGGCCGGACAGGATGAACAGCGCCGCAGCCGACAGGCCGTGGGCCAGCATCTGGATCACCGCGCCTTGCAGGGCCTGCTGGCTGCCGGAGTAGATGCCGATCAGCACGAAGCCCATGTGCGAGACGCTGGAGAAGGCGATCAGGCGCTTGATGTCGGTTTGCGCAAAGGCCAGGAAGGCACCGTAGAAGATACCGATCAGGCCCAGGGTCATGGCGATGGGCGCGAACTCGGCCGAGGCGTTCGGGAACAGCGGCAGGGCGAAGCGCAGCAGGCCGTAGGCCGCGGTCTTCAGCAAGATACCCGCCAGGTCCACGGAACCTGCGGTCGGTGCCTGGGCGTGGGCATCAGGCAGCCAGGAGTGGAACGGTACCACTGGCAGCTTCACCGCGAAGGCGATGAAGAAGCCCAGCATCAGCAGGTACTCGACACCGGCTGGCAGCTCGGCTTTGAGCAGGTCGCTGTAGTTGAAGGTGAGCACGCCGGTGGTGTTGTAGTTGACCAGCACCAGGCCCAGGATCGCCACCAGCATGATCAGGCCGCTGGCCTGGGTGAAGATGAAGAACTTGGTCGCCGCGTAGATCCGGGTCTTCTTGCCGTCTGCCGAGCTATGACCCCAGAGCGCGATGAGGAAGTACATCGGCACCAGCATCATTTCCCAGAAGAAGAAGAACAGGAACAGGTCCAGGGCCAGGAACACACCGACCACGCCGCCGAGAATCCACATCAGGTTGAGGTGGAAGAAGCCGACGTGGCGCTGGATCTCTTTCCAGGAGCACAGTACCGACAGCACACCGAGCAGGCCGGTGAGCAGGATCATCAGCAGCGACAGGCCGTCGAGGGCCAGGTGGATGCTGATGCCGAAGCGCTGGATCCACTGGAGTTTGTATTCCAGGGCCCAGGCAGGTTCGGCGCCCGGAGCGGGGGCGAGGGTGTAGTCGCCGGTCGCCCACAGCCACAGGCCGATGCCGAGCAGCAGGGACATGGTCAGCAGCGCGATCCAGCGCGGCAAGGTGGCGCCGAAGCGCTCACCCAGCCAGCACAGGAAGCCGCCGATGAAGGGGATCAGGATCAGCCAAGGCAAAATCATGACGGGTTGGTTTCCTTTGGCAAAGTCGCAAGATTCATTGTCATACCGCAGCCACTAACACGGCACCGAGCACCAGCACGGCACCCACGGCGATAGAGGCGGTGTACCAGCGCAGTTGGCCAGTCTCGGTCTTGCTCATGGCGACATGACCGCCACGCGCCATCCGAGGAATCAGGCCGATGCTGCGGTCTACCGGGTCCTTGCGCAGGATGTGGCAGATCAACAGGTACGGTTTGACGAAAAGCTTGTCGTAGATCCAGTCGAAGCCCCAGGCGGCGAACCACCAGGCCGACAGGACGCGGCCGATGCCGCTGTTGGCGACTGCGCTGACGAAGCTGCGCTTGCCCAGGAACAGCAGGGCCGACAGCAGGATACCAGCGATGGCGATGGCACCCGAGGTGATCTCCAGCGCATGCTTGGCTTCACCACCGGCGTGGCCGGCGCTCTCAGGCAGCACGCCTGCCAGTGGCGGGGTGATCCAGGCACCCACGAAGGTCGACAGCACGATCAGCACACCCAGCGGCAGCCAGTGGCTGATGCCGTGACCCGCGTGAGCTTCGGTCTTGGCTTCGCCGTGGAAGGCGATGAAGATCAGGCGGAAGGTGTACAGCGAGGTCATGAACGCACCGACCAGGCCGGCGTACAGCAGGCCGGTGTTACCGCTGGCAAACGCTTCCCAGAGGATTTCGTCCTTGGAGTAGAAGCCCACGGTCACGATCGGCAGGGCGGCCAGGGCAGCACCACCGACCACGAAGCTGGCGTAGGCCAGGGGCAGTTTCTTCCACAGGCCGCCCATCTTGAAGATGTTCTGCTCGTGGTGGCAGGCAACGATCACCGCACCGGAGGCAAGGAACAGCAGGGCTTTGAAGAAGGCGTGGGTCATCAGGTGGAAGATCGCCGCATCCCAGGCGCCAACGCCCAAGGCCAGGAACATGTAGCCGATCTGGCTCATGGTCGAGTAGGCGAGGATACGCTTGATGTCGGTCTGTACCAGCGCGGCGAAGCCGGCCAGTACCAGGGTCACGCCACCGACAACACCTACCAGGTGCAGGATGTCCGGTGCCAGCAGGAACAGGCCGTTGGTACGGGCGATCAGGTACACGCCCGCAGTCACCATGGTTGCCGCGTGGATCAGTGCCGAAACCGGGGTTGGGCCCGCCATTGCGTCGGCCAGCCAGGTCTGCAGTGGCAGCTGGGCCGATTTACCGACCGCACCGCCCAGCAGCATCAGCGTTGCCAGCACCATCCAGGTGTCGCCTGCCTGGAACTTCTGCGGTGCCAGCACCAGCAGTTCCTGCACGTTCAGGGTACCCAGCTGGGCGAACAGGATGAACAGGCCGATGGCCAGGAACACGTCGCCGATACGGGTAACGATGAATGCCTTGAGCGCCGCGTTACCGTTATTGCGGTTGCTGTAGTAGAAACCGATCAGCAGGTACGAGCACAGGCCTACACCTTCCCAGCCGAAGTAGATGAACAGCAGGTTATCGCCGAGGATCAGGAACAGCATGCTGGCGATGAACAGGTTGGTGTACGAGAAGAAGCGCGAGTAGCCGGCTTCGCCCCGCATGTACCAGGACGCGAACAGGTGGATCAGGAAGCCGACACCGGTGACCACGCCGAGCATGGTGACCGACAGGCCGTCCAGATACAGGGTGAAGTTCGGCGCAAAGCCGTCCACCGACATCCACTGCCACAGCAGTTGGCTGTACGCGCCACCTTCAGGTGGTGCGACATTGAACTGCCAGATGACATAGGCGGCGGTGGCGGCCGAAAGGCCCACCGAGCCGACGCCGATCAGGGCGGACAGGTTCTCCGAGAACCGCCCGCGCGAGAACGACAGCAGCAGGAAGCCGACGAGGGGGAAGACGAAAGTCAGGAAGAGAAGGTTCATCCGCGCATCTCACTGGCAGCATCGATGTCGAGAGTGTGGAAGCGGCGATACAGCTGCAGCAGGATGGCCAGGCCAATACTGGCCTCGGCGGCTGCCAGGCTGATCACCAGAATGAACATCACCTGGCCGTCGGGCTGGACCCAACGGGCCCCGGCGACGACGAACGCCAGGGCAGAGGCGTTCATCATGACTTCCAGGCTCATGAGCACGAAGAGGATGTTGCGGCGGACCATCAGGCCAACCAGACCTAAGCAGAACAGGATACCGGCGACCGCCAGGCCATGCTCGAGAGGGATAGCACCCATGATTTACTCCTTCGCCTCGTTGCGGCCCAGGTGGAAGGCGGTGACGGCTGCAGCCAGCAGCAGCATCGAGGCCAGTTCGACCACCAGCAGGTACGGCCCGAACAGGCTGATGCCCACTTCTTTCGGGCCCACGGTGGTGCCGCTGATGCCAGCGCCGCTCGGGGCGACGAACAGCACGTACAGCAGTTCCAGCAGCAGCAGGGTGCCGAGGATCACCGGCCCTGCCCAGATGCCGGGCTTGAGCCAGCCCCGTTCCTGGGCGACCGAAGCCGGCCCCAGGTTGAGCATCATCACCACGAACACGAACAGCACCATGATGGCGCCGGCGTAGGCGATCACTTCCAGGGCACCGGCGAACGGCGCACCCAGTGAGAAGAAGATCATGGCCACGGAAATCAGTGAAATGATCAGGTAAAGCAAGGCGTGCACGGGGTTTGTGCCGGTCACCACCCGAAGGGTGGAGACCACGGCGATCCCGGATGCGAAGTAGAAAGCGAATTCCATCTTTCTGTCCTTATGGGAGCAAGCTCTTCACGTTGATCGGCTCGGCTTCGTTCTGCGCAGCGCCTTTCGGCTTGCCAGCGATCGCCATACCCGCAACACGGTAGAAGTTGTAGTCAGGGTTTTTGCCGGGGCCGGAGATCAGCAGATCTTCTTTCTCGTACACCAGGTCCTGACGCTTGAACTCGGCCATTTCGAAATCCGGGGTCAGCTGGATTGCGGTGGTCGGGCACGCTTCTTCACACAGGCCGCAGAAAATGCAACGCGAGAAGTTGATGCGGAAGAACTCCGGGTACCAGCGACCATCCTCGGTCTCGGCCTTCTGCAACGAGATGCAGCCGACCGGGCAGGCCACCGCGCAGAGGTTGCACGCTACGCAGCGCTCCTCGCCATCGGGGTCGCGGGTGAGGACGATGCGGCCGCGGTAGCGCGGCGGCAGGTACACGGGTTCTTCGGGGTATTGCAGGGTGTCGCGCTTGCGGAACCCGTGGGAAAACACCATGGCCAGGCTGCGCAGCTGTGTGCCGGTGCCCTTAACGATGTCGCCGATATACTTGAACATGGGTCAAATCCTCACTGGGCCGCGACGGCTGGCGTGTTGTAGAGCACGATCGCAGCGGTCACCAGCAAATTGATCAGGGTCAGCGGCAGGCAGAACTTCCAGCTGAAGTCCATCACCTGGTCATAACGTGGGCGCGGAATCGAGGCGCGCAGCAGAATGAACAGCATGATGAAGAACGCGGTCTTCAGGGCGAACCACAGGAACGGCAGTTGCGGCAGGATGCCGAACGGGCCGTGCCAGCCACCGAAGAACAGGGTTACCAGCAGCGCCGAGATGAGGATGATGCCGATGTACTCACCGACAAAGAACATGCCCCATTTCATGCCGGCATACTCGATGTGGTAGCCGTCGGCCAGTTCCTGTTCTGCTTCTGGCTGGTCGAACGGGTGACGGTGAGTCACGGCGACGCCAGCGATGAAGAAGGTGCAGAAGCCGAAGAACTGCGGAATGATGAACCACAGGTTCTGCGCCTGGTACTCGACGATGTCGCGCATGTTGAACGAGCCTACCTGCACCACAACGCCCATCAGCGCCAAGCCCAGGAACACTTCGTACGACACCGTCTGTGCCGAAGCACGCAAGCTGCCCAGCAGGGCGTACTTGTTGTTCGACGACCAGCCGGCGAACAGCACCGCGTAGACCGACAGGCCAGCCATGGCGAAGAAGAACAGCAGGCCGATGTTCAGGTCGGCAACGCCCCAGCCCGGTGTGATCGGGATGATCGAGAAGCCGATCAGCAGGGCGCTCATGGCCACGACCGGCGCCAGGGTGAAGATCATCTTGTCGACGAAGGGTGGGTTCCAGTCTTCCTTGAAGAACATCTTCAGCATGTCGGCGGCGATCTGGAACATGCCGAACGGGCCGACACGGTTAGGACCGTAGCGGTCCTGCCACCAGCCCAGCAGGCGGCGCTCGACGAAGCTGAGCAGGGCGCCGCAGACCACTACGGCCAGCAGCACCACGATAGCCTTGACGACCTGGATGATCACATCGATCACTTCGGGGGTGAACCAGCTCATTGTGCTGCCTCCTGCAGACCTTCGACGGGTGCACCGAAGATGGCAGGCGGGATGCCGGCCAGGCCTTTCGGCAGCGCGACCAGGCCAGCGCCCAGCTCTTCATTGATGCGCAGCGGCAGGCGCAGGGCCACACCGGCCACGTTCAGGCTCAGCAGGGCGCCCTCGTTGACACCCAGGCGGTCGGCTTCAGACTTGGCCAGGGCCACGTAGGCAGCCGGGATACGTTCTTGTACCGGCGCGGCCCGCGAGGAGCTTTCTTCGCTGCCGAACAGGTGGAAGAACGGTACCGCGGTCCAGGTGCCACGGGCCGGGTTGAAGGCGCCCGGAATGGCGTTGAACCAGTTCAGGCGATCGCCTTGCGACTCGATCAGGCGTACGCCAGGGTCACCGGCACGCAGGTGGCCACCGACCTCGTCCTGGAACTTGTTCCAGGCTTGCGGCGAGTTCCAGCCCGGCGACCAGGCGAACGGCACCTGCTGGCGCGGTTCGGCGGAGCCCGAGTAACCTTCCATGGAGAAGGCGAACGCGGTGTCCTTGTCTTGCGGGGTGCGCGGTTCGTGCACGCTGATGTTGGCGCGCATGGCAGTACGGCCAGAGTAGCGCAGCGGCTCACGGGCCAGCTTCATGCCCTTGATGCGGAAGGCGGCGCTTGGTGCAGCGTTGACGATGCCGGCCAGTTGCGGGGCGGCTTCGGCGCAGGCGCTGGTAACGTGGTCCAGCTGGGTCCAGTCGACCGGCTTGTTCAGCAGGGTGGCACGCAGGGCGTGCATCCAGCGCCAGCCTTCGTGGATCTGGATGCTGCTGTCCAGGTACTGCGGGTCGAACACCTGGAAGAAGCGCTGGGCGCGGCCTTCCTGGCTGACGAGGGTTCCGTCGCCTTCGGCGAACGAGGCGGCCGGCAGTACCAGGTGGGCGCGGTCGACCGTCGGCGTTTTCGAGTGGTCGGCAACGATCACCACCTTGGCCGCAGCCAGGGCGGCGTCGACCTTGGCGGCCGGCACGCGGGCGTACAGGTCGTTTTCCAGCACGACGATGGCGTCGGCCTTGCCGCTGATGACCGCGTCCAGCGCGGCATCCACGGACTCGCCGCCGAGCATGGCCAGGCCGATGCTGTTGGCCTCAGGTACCACCAGGCTCAGCGAACCGTCCTTCTCGCGCAGCTTCAGGGCCTTGGCGATGTTGGCGGCGGCTTCGATCAGTGCCGGGTCGGCCAGCGAAGTACCGGCGACAACCAGTGGGCGCTTGGCGGCAACCAGCGCGTCGGCGATGCGTTGGGCCAGGGCCTTGGCTTCGTCGTCCAGGCCGGCGACGGCGGGTGCGCTCGGGTCGATGGCGTGAGCCACTGCGAAACCGATGCGGGCCAGGTCGGCAGGCGCGGCGTGCACGCATTCTTCGGCAACGTCGTCCAGCTTGGTTTCAGCCAGCGAGGCAATGAACAGCGGGTACAGCGCGTGCTGGCCGATGTTCTTCACGGCGGCGTCGAGCCATGGCTGCACTTTCATCGCTTCGGCCATGGCCTCGGCCTTGCCCTTGGTGGCCTGGCGCACGGCGAGGGCCACGCGGGCAGCGGTCTGGGTCAGGTCTTCACCGAGCACGAACACGGCGTCGTGGTCTTCGATGTCGCGCAGGGTCGGCACCGGCAGCGGGCTGTTGTTCAGCACGTTCAGGGCCAGGCGCACGCGGGCCAGTTCGCCCGCTTCCATGCCGGAGTAGAAGTACTCGGCACCGACCAGCTCACGCAGGCCGTAGTTGCTTTCAAGGCTGGCGCGTGGCGAGCCGATACCGACGATGGTACGGCCGCGCAGCAGGTCGGCAGCCTTGTCCAGGGCGGCGTCCAGGCCCAGCTTGGTGCCATCGGCCAGGTGTGGCTGGCGTGGGCGATCCTTGCGGTTGACGTAGCCGTAACCGAAGCGGCCGCGGTCGCACAGGAAGTACTGGTTGACCGAGCCGTTGAAGCGGTTTTCGATCCGGCGCAGTTCACCGTAGCGCTCGCCCGGACTGATGTTGCAGCCGCTGGAGCAGCCATGGCAGATGCTTGGGGCAAACTGCATGTCCCACTTGCGGTTGTAGCGCTCGGAGTGGGTCTTGTCGGTGAACACACCGGTCGGGCAGACCTCGGTCAGGTTGCCGGAGAACTCGCTTTCCAGCACGCCGTCTTCGACACGGCCGAAGTACACGTTATCGTGGGCGCCGTAGACGCCCAGGTCGGTACCACCGGCGTAGTCCTTGTAGTAGCGCACGCAGCGATAGCAGGCGATGCAGCGGTTCATCTCATGGGCAATGAACGGGCCGAGGTCCTGGTTCTGGTGGGTACGCTTGGTGAAACGGTAGCGGCGCTCGTTGTGGCCGGTCATCACCGTCATGTCTTGCAGGTGGCAGTGACCGCCTTCCTCGCACACCGGGCAGTCGTGCGGGTGGTTGGTCATCAGCCATTCGACGACGCTGGCGCGAAACGCCTTGGACTCGTCATCTTCGATGGAAATCCAGGTGCCGTCGGAGGCTGGGGTCATGCAGGACATGACGATACGACCACGGGTGTCGTTCTCGTCGGTGTACTGCTTGACCGCGCACTGCCGGCAGGCACCAACGCTACCAAGCGCCGGGTGCCAGCAGAAATAAGGGATGTCGAGGCCTAGCGACAGACACGCCTGTAACAGGTTATCTGCACCGTTGACTTCGAGCGCTTTGCCGTCTACGTGGATAGTGGCCATTGTTCAAAGTTCTTCGTTGGCCCGCGTGAGCGGGCGTGGCTAATGGAAATCTGTATGCCTGCGGCACGCCACACTTCATGCGGGCCGGCCGACAGGCTGGCGGGTGGCACGGACCACCCGCGTTCTATCTTGTTATGCGCCTACCACAATGGGCTTCGCCAGGTTCGGGCGCAGGGTGCCAGCGCTTTCCGGTGCTACACCGGCCTCGAACTCCGAGCGGAAGTATTTGATGGCACTGCCCAACGGCTCCACCGCCCCCGGTGCGTGAGCACAGAAGGTACGGCCGGGGCCGAGGAAGTTGACCAGGCCCAGCAGCGTCTCGATGTCTTCGGCGCGGCCCTGGCCGTTTTCCAGTGCGCGCAGCATCTTCACGCTCCACGGCAGGCCGTCACGGCATGGGGTGCACCAGCCGCAAGACTCGCGGGCGAAGAACTCTTCCATGTTGCGCAGCAGCGACACCATGTTGATGCTGTCGTCCACCGCCATGGCCAGGCCAGTACCCATACGGGTACCGACCTTGGCGATGCCTCCGGCGTACATCTGCGCGTCGAGGTGCTCGGGCAGCAGGAAGCCGGTACCGGCGCCGCCTGGCTGCCAGCACTTGAGCTTGAAGCCATCACGCATGCCACCGGCATAGTCTTCGAACAGCTCGCGGGCGGTGACGCCAAACGGCAGCTCCCACAGGCCTGGGTTCTTCACCTTGCCGGAGAAGCCCATCAGCTTGGTGCCGTGGTCTTCGCTGCCTTCGCGGGCCAGCGACTTGTACCAGTCGTTGCCGTTGGCCACGATGGCTGGCACGTTGCACAGGGTTTCGACGTTGTTCACGCACGTCGGCTTGCCCCACACGCCGACGGCGGCAGGGAAGGGCGGCTTGGAGCGCGGGTTGGCGCGGCGGCCTTCCAGCGAGTTGATCAGTGCAGTTTCTTCACCGCAGATGTAACGGCCGGCACCGGTGTGCACGAACAGCTCGAAATCGAAACCGGAGCCCAGGATGTTCTTGCCCAGCAGGCCGGCGGCCTTGGCTTCATCAATGGCGCGGTTGAGGTTTTTCGCCGCCGTGGTGTATTCGCCACGCAGGAAGATGTAGCCACGGTAGGCCTTCAGGGCGCGGGCGCTGATCAGCATGCCCTCGACCAGCAGATGGGGCTGTTGCTCCATCAGCATGCGGTCCTTCCAGGTGTTGGGCTCCATTTCGTCCGCGTTGCACAGCAGGTAGCGGATGTTCATGGATTCGTCTTTGGGCATCAGGCCCCACTTAACGCCAGTGGGGAAGCCTGCGCCACCACGGCCCTTGAGGCCGGAGTCCTTGACGCTCTGCACGATATCGTCTTGCGACATCTCGCCCAGCGCCTTGCGGGCAGCAGCGTAGCCGTTCTTGGCCTGGTATTCGGCCAGCCAAACAGGCTCGCCGTCGTCACGCAGGCGCCAGGTCAGCGGGTGGGTTTCGGCCGAGCGCGCAATGCGGTTGGCCGGGCCGAAGGAAGTAATGGTCATACGTAACCCTCCAGCAATTGGGTGACGCCAGCGGGCTGCACGTCGCCAAAGGTGTCGTCGTCGATCATCAGCGCCGGGGCCTTGTCGCAGTTGCCCAGGCAGCACACTGGCAGCAGGGTGAAGCGGCCGTCGGCGGTGGTCTGGCCGAGGCCGATGCCCAGCTCGCTCTGGATCTGGCTGACGACCGATTCATGGCCGCCGATGTAGCAGACCATGCTGTCGCACACGCGGATGATGTGGCGGCCAACGGGCTGGCGGAAGATCTGGCTGTAGAAGGTGGCTACACCCTCCACGTCGCTGGCCGGGATGCCCAGCACCTCGCCGATGGCGTGGATGGCGCCGTCCGGCACCCAGCCACGTTCCTTCTGGACGATCTTCAGGGCTTCGATGGACGCCGCGCGCGGGTCTTCGTAGTGATGCATTTCGTGCTCGATGGCCGAGCGCTCTGTTTCGCTCAGGGCGAAACGGTCTGTCTGGATAAGCGTGCTGTTCATGCTTAGCGGTCCACGTCAGCCATAACGAAGTCGATACTGCCCAGGTACGCAATGAGGTCGGCGACCATGCTGCCTTTGATCACCGAAGGGATCTGCTGCAGGTGCGGGTAGCTCGGGGTACGGATCCGGGTGCGGTAGCTCATGGTGCCGCCATCGCTCGTCAGGTAGTAACTGTTGATGCCCTTGGTCGCCTCGATCATCTGGAACGACTCGTTGGCCGGCATGACCGGGCCCCACGAGACTTGCAGGAAGTGCGTGATCAGGGTCTCGATGTGCTGCAGGGTGCGCTCTTTCGGTGGCGGCGTGGTCAGCGGGTGATCCGCCTTGTACGGGCCTTCCGGCATGTTGCGCAGGCACTGGTCGATGATGCGGATACTCTGGCGCATCTCCTCGACACGGACCATGCAGCGATCGTAGGCATCGCCGTTGTGGGCCAGCGGTACTTCGAACTCGAAGTTCTCGTAGCCGGAGTAGGGGCGGGCTTTGCGCAGGTCGAAATCGCAACCGGTGGAGCGCAGGCCGGCACCGGTGGTGCCCCATTCCAGGGCTTCCTTGGTGTTGTATGCAGCAACGCCAATGGTACGGCCCTTGAGGATGCTGTTCTGCAGGGCAGCCTTGGTGTACTCGTCGAGGCGCTTGGGCAGCCATTCAACGAAGTCCTTGACCAGTTTCTCCCAGCCGCGCGGCAGGTCGTGGGCGACGCCGCCGATGCGGTACCAGGCCGGGTGCAGGCGGAAACCGGTGATCGCTTCGATCACGGTGTAGGCGCGCTGGCGGTCGGTGAAGGTGAAGAATACCGGGGTCATGGCGCCAACGTCCTGGATGTAGGTACCCAGGAACAGCAGGTGGCTGGTGATGCGGAAGAACTCGGCCAGCATCACGCGGATAACGTCGACCTTCTGCGGCACCTTGATGCCCGCCAGCTTTTCCACCGCCAGTACGTACGGCAGGTTGTTCATCACCCCGCCGAGGTAGTCGATACGGTCGGTGTAGGGGATGAAGCTGTGCCAGGACTGGCGCTCGGCCATTTTTTCGGCACCACGGTGGTGGTAGCCGATGTCCGGTACGCAGTCGACGATCTCTTCACCGTCCAGCTGCAGAACGATACGGAACGCACCGTGCGCCGAAGGGTGGTTAGGGCCGAGGTTGAGGAACATGTAGTCCTCGTTGGCGCCCTGACGCTTCATGCCCCAGGCTTCCGGGTTGAAGCGCGCCGACTCTTCTTCAAGCTGTTGCTTGGCCAGGGTCAGGCTGTAGGGGTCGAACTCGGTGGCACGGGCCGGGTAGTCCTTGCGCAGCGGGTGACCTTCCCAGGTGGGCGGCATCATGATGCGGCTGAGGTGCGGGTGGCCGGCAAAGTCGATGCCGAACATGTCCCACACTTCGCGCTCGTACCAGTTGGCGTTTGGCCAGATACCGGTCGCGGTCGGCAGGTTCAGGTCGCCTTCGCTCAGCGACACCTTGATCATCACGTCACTGTTACGCTCGATCGACAGCAGGTGGTAGAACACACTGAAGTCGGCGGCCGGCAGGCCACGGCGCTGGGTGCGCAGGCGTTCGTCCACGCCGTGCAGGTCGTACAGCATGCTGTAAGGCTTGGCGACACCGCGCAGGAAGCTGAGCACCTCTTTGAGCTGGGCGCGCTTGACCCACAGCACGGGCATGCCGGTGCGGGTTTCCTGGGCGACGAATGCTTCGGCGCCAAAACGGTTGTTCAGTTCGACGACCACATCCTGGTCGTCAGCCTTGTAGGGCGGAATATAAATAGCGTTGTCCGCTGTCATGGTCTCGGTCGCTTTGGGTCAACGTTAAGAATGAAGCCAGGCCGCCGGCTCCAGGGGGAGCGGGCGGCAGGTTGCTGGATCAGACTTCGTCGGGGCTGCGCAGGTTGGTTACTGCAATGCGCTGCTCACGACGCAGGTCTTTCTGGGCTGGCATCTCGGCACGGTAAATACCTTGATCACCAACAACCCAGGAAAGCGGGCGTCGTTCTTGGCCGATCGACTCCTGCAACAGCATCAAGCCTTGCAGGAAAGCCTCAGGGCGTGGCGGGCAGCCAGGCACATAGACGTCCACAGGGAGGAACTTGTCGACCCCCTGAACGACCGAGTAGATGTCGTACATGCCACCGGAGTTGGCGCACGAACCCATGGAAATGACCCATTTCGGTTCGAGCATCTGCTCATACAGGCGCTGGATGATCGGCGCCATCTTGATGAAGCAGGTGCCGGCGATGACCATGAAGTCGGCCTGACGCGGCGAGGCCCGGATGACTTCGGCGCCGAAGCGGGCGATGTCGTGGGGTGCCGTGAATGCCGTGGTCATTTCCACGTAGCAGCAGGACAGGCCGAAGTTGTACGGCCAGAGGGAGTTCTTGCGACCCCAGTTGACCGCGCCACGCAGCACATCTTCGAGTTTCCCCATGTAGATGTTCTTGTGGACCTGGTCCTCCAGCAGTTGGTCGGTGACGGTTTCCCGTTCACCTACCGGGTACTGCTCGTTAGGCGCATCCGGATCGATTCTGGTGAGATTGTATTGCATTGCCAAAGCCTCATTGTTTCAGCTTCGCTTGCCGCTTGCGGCGACCTTCGGGAGCCCAATCAAGAGCACCGACGCGCCATAGGTAGACAAGACCTGCCAACAGAATTGCTATGAAAACGAGTGCTTCGACGAACCCGGTCCAGCCGCTTTCGCGGACGGACACAGACCATGCAAAGAGAAAGAGGGCTTCGATATCGAAGATCACGAACAGCATCGCGACCAGATAGAATTTGGCGGACAGGCGCAGGCGGGCGCTGCCGACGGGCAGCATGCCGGATTCGAAGGGTTCGTTCTTGGCGCGGCCCCAGGCCTTGCTACCGAGCAGGCTGGACAGGCCGAGCATGAAGGCACACAGGCCGACGACACCCAGGAGGAAGATGGCAAAGCCCCAGTTGTGGGCGATGAGTCCTGCCGAATCGGACATGCTAGAGATCCTTATACAGAGACCCAGCTCTGCAGTCTGAAATAAGTAGAGCGGCGACGTGGTGTCGCAGGTGCAGTGACCAAATGTCGCAGCTGAATCAATCGCGCTGATTTTATGGGTAAACCCGGTGCAAGTAAAATTTCTGTCGCAAATTTATTCGTAGGATTAAGAACAAAAGGCAGTCGTAAATGGCTGAAAGCCTTGATATTCGGGCATTGCGTGCGGTTTTGTTAATTATGTTTCTTGCGACTGGTAACGAATTACAAGTTTCGTAATGATAATTAATATCATTTGACCTGGTGCCATGTAATTTGGCTGTTCTGTGCCTTGTAAAGTTCATCCGGCGATGCCCCCTACTTGCAAATGCGAAAGACTCCTGTTCTAGCAGCTTTCGACAGGGCGCGTACCGCTCTGGGTCAATACTTTATCGGTTGAGCGTTGATTGGCTGATGCCGCAATCGCCCACTGGCCAAGCCAGTAGATGAGGATGATCAGATAGGGCGCGGCGGCGAACGGGCTGACGAAGCGGTCGATGCCGATCAGGCTATCCGAGATCACGAACAGGCCGGCGCCGATTGCGGCCAGCCCGCCACAGGCCAGGGCGCGCCAGAGCATGGCGCTGATGGCCAGGGCGTACAGCGCGACCGGGATCAGCAACGGGCCGAGGCCGTGGCTGGCCAGTACGCCGAGCAGCGCGATGCCGGTGATGGCGCTGAAGATCAGTGCGGGCAGGGTGGGGCGCAGGGTAATGCCGCAATAGCCGCGCAGGTAAGCCAGGTGGGCACAGAGGAAGGCGGCCAGGCCGAACACGAACAGGTCGGCGGGGATGGCCAGCAGTATGTCGCCCAGTACCGAGAAGCCCAGGCCGATCGAGATCCACTTGCGATAAGGTGTGGCCGGGACGCCGCGCAGCCAGGCGACAAGCGCCAGGACGGGAACGGGTTTGGCCAGCAGGGCGAGCAGGGTATTGTCGCTGGCCAGTGCATATATATAGAGGGCGGCGGCGGCCAGGGCCAGAATCATCAGGTGGCTTGGACGAGGCATGGGCGGTCCTTGCTGCTGTGCTGCCTCAAGCATAGACGTGATTGTGGGGTTTGCTGGTGACGCCATTGGATTGTGTTAGGGCTGGCATGGGCCTGGCGAAAGGAATGCGACGCCTGTGAGATCGAGCGCCGCCCGCCTTGTCTGTCCCCTTCGATATTGAAGGTTGCATCACTGCTCTTAATTATTCTCCAGCCATGCACCCAGGGTGCGCGCGCCTATGGCTCAGGAATAATTGGCCCGAAACAAATGTGGGAGCGGCCTTGTGCCGCGAAGCGCCGCGCGGGCGGCGCTCGATTTGAGGAGCGCCGCAACAATCAAGCCGGGCGCTTCGCCGCCCTGACGCAATCGGGCGCAGAACACCTGACAGGCAGCGGGCGGATGGCAGCCAAACAGGAAAGAAAGGAGCGAGTCATGCTGAAAGTTGTCCCCGACCCACCCCACAACCCCCACTCCCTCGAAGACACCCCGATCCAGGCCAGCGACTACGCACTATACGCAGCCACCGTGGTGCATCAGGCGTTGCTGCTTCAGCCCAAGTCCCCAGTTTCGATCCTGATGATGACCTCCATGCACGAGCTGGAGGCGCTACGGGCTTTGCCTGAATCCGCTTTGGTTCAGGTGCAGGCGCCCAGTGAGCGCAGGACTTCGCACTAAGGCTGCTTAATGTGTTGTCAGGGCCGGCCCCTTCGCGGGCACGCCCGCTCCCACAGGATCACCACAGGCTGCAAGACTTGCACAGTACCTGTGAGAGC